>JACCUL010000530.1 GCA_013811855.1 Acidimicrobiia bacterium | reverse complement strand
GGTGCGGGCGGCTCGCCGCGGACGACGGCCGGCTCGGTTGCTCGAGGAGCCGGCCCGTTGACCCGGTAGTCGGTGAAGAACTCCCGCCACGCGTCGGTGACCGACCCCGGATCGTCCCGGTACTGCTCGTACATCTCCTCCACCAACCAGGAGTTGGTGCCGAAGTCGGACCCCGTGGACGGCGTGGCGGTCATCGTCGGCAACAGTACCGCCGGCCCGTCGATCAGGCCGGCGGGGGCGAGGCGCGTGTGTGGCGCTGCGTCTGCCGTTCTCCATGAGTGAATCCGCGTGACCACCGACTGTTCGCCCACTCTGCGCGTTCCAATGGTCGGTTGGAGGCTGGGTTCGAGCGTCCGGCGACAGGTGCGGCCGACTCACTGCGTCACGGTTTGCCTCGGCTGCTGGCGCAGCCGAAGACGGCGCTCGTCACGCTGGAGGTCCTCGTCCTATCGGCTCGGCCTGTCCAGCGCGGCAGGCTGCGGTGATGCGAGAAGAATCGGGTTCAGCCACGTCCCGTGGCGGGGGTCATTCGCGCGTGCGCAAGATGCCTGGCGTACGGAACCGCTACGGCTCGTCCGGCGTCCAAGGGACGTGAGGGCATCCCGCCTCTTTGACGGCGCCAGCGAGACGGCTCATATTCAGCCCGGGACGGGCGCGCCGCACCCTGCCAGGGGACCCGTGAACCGAATCCGCACCGGCCGGACCTCGGGACGTAAGATGCCGTCGCAGTGCCGTGGGAGGCGGAAGCTCGTCGGTGCGACGGCGTTCACCAGTGGCAACTCTGCTTGGCCCCGCTCCGGCTCAGGGGCACACACCAGTCGACTTTTCGTGGAATTGGACGTGCCATCAAGGGGAGGGCGCAGCGCAAGCCCCCGGCGACTGTTCCTTGCACAAAACAACGTGCGAGATTGCTGGTACTACGTCGGCCCGGCATCGCAGGATGGATTCCCGTACGCGCAGCGCGCTGCTGGCAACCAGGGCGTTGCTCTTTGGGATGAGACCAACGGCCACGCATTTGACTTCATCTACGACACGGACGGGTTCCCCGTGAACTGGGTCACGTACCAGATCTGCGGGACGCCGAACGCGGTCGGCTGCCACTATTCAGGTGCCGGTACGTCGGGCCATTTCATCACGACTCGCGTCCGCATCCGAAGCAACACCAATAACGTTCTGTCCACCATGGGACACGAGTTTGGACACGCAGTTGGGCTAGGACATAGCGACGATGGCCGGAGCATCATGCAGGCCGTCGGTGAGAATGACCTTTGGACTGCAGACATTCGTGGCCGTTGCCAGATTTACGGACATGGAGGACACGCTTGAGGACCACAATGCGACCCGTCGAACTAGCTCTCTGTTCCGCTCTCGTTGTGACCGCTCTTGGCTGTGGCACAACGAGCGATCCGTCAGAACATGCCGAGGACCGCAATAGTGTCCCGACGGCTGTCCCGTCGACGCGAGGTGAAAACCCACGGCCGTCGGTAGCTCCTACCAATGTCCGTGTCGTGCGCGCCCATGATAGCGGCAGCACATTTGAAGGCACGGCGACAGTGTCGGCGAGCTTCGAACGGTTCATTGAGATGGATGAAATCCTTGCCGCTTCACATGCGGCGATTCGTGCGACGGTAGCGATAATTCACCCATCAGAGCTCAACACGCGATCTGGCGGTGTGGAGGTCTCGGAAGATCAGGTCGACTCACCCGATCCCTCTGTGTTTCCCACGTTCGACGTGCGAACCCGGATTGATCTGGACGTGATCAAGGTGCTTGGTGTACGACCGGCCTCACCGATCGAGGTGGGTGACCGGGTGACGATTGACGCGGCAGGGGGAGCTATTACCTTGGCCCTGCCGATTGAAACTGCCCGGCCATGGCGGCTCTACAGTGATGTCGGTGACATCGGCGCTCCTGGTAGCTTCGCGCCGCCCGCAAGGGACACAATTGAAGTCACTCTCTCACAACGAGTCAACCTCTCGTGGAACGAGGGTGAGGAGACAATTGCATTCATCGCACAGAACGATGTGGTCGTAGCGACGTGGACGGACGGACGGCCGGAGCTGCGCACCTCTACTATCGTGACCTACGACCCGGCGGGTTCATTCATCCTTGAGGGAGACGTCGCCTATCCTAATCGGACGATTACCGAAATCGCGGAAATGGCCGTCGAGGAGCTGGACGCTATTGCGGCGCAATTGTCGACCACATCGAAGCCAGCTGCGCCAATGGACTAGCGTGCCGACTTCATATATCAGTGACAGCGTCTTGCACGGTCCTCGGGGATGTCGGCGGCGAACTTGTGCCAGACGAGCGGTCGAGGTCGTCGTTCCAGGTTGCGGCCCACGCGATGATGTCGTTGGCGAGGTCACTGGTGTGTTGTGATGGGCGGAGCGGCGCAGCTTGTTGGGAGCACGCCGAGCCAGCGCCCACATGCTTGGCCTGGGCCGCGTGGTGAACGAGTTCGATCTAGAACTGGACGATGGGCGCCGGCTCCACGCGTACGACACGGGTTCCTATGGCGCCAACGCTCGTCTCGCCGTCGTCTGGCACCACGGCACGCCGAACATCGGTGCTCCTCCGGAGCCACTGTTCCCGGCTGCGGAGCGGCTCGGTATCCGTTGGGTCTCGTACGACCGGCCCGGGTACGGCGGGTCGACGCCGGTCCGGGCCCGCGACGTGGCATCAGCGGCCGCCGACGTGGCCCGCGTCGCCGATGCGCTCGGCATCGACCGGTTCGCCGTGATGGGCCACTCCGGTGGCGGTCCACACGCCCTTGCCTGCGCGGCGCTGCTGCCCGAACGGGTGGTCGGCGTGGTCAGCATGGCCGGCCTGGCGCCGTTCGGCGCCGAGGGCCTCGACTGGTTCGCCGGCATGATCGACTCCGGCGTGACGTCGTTGCGGGCCGCTCTCGACGGACGCGGGGCGAAGGAGCGCCACGAGGCGTCGGCCACCGAGTACGACCCGGAGTTCACCGCCGCGGACCTTGCTGTCCTCGGCGGCGAGTGGTCCTGGCTGGCCACGATCGTCGGTCCCGCCGTGGAGGCCGGACCGGGCGGGCTGATCGACGACGACCTGGCGTACGTCGCGCCATGGGCGTTCGATCCCGCCCAGGTCGTCGCGCCGGCGCTGTTCGTGCACGGCGGCCGAGATCGCATCGTGCCGAGCGCGCACAGCGAGTGGCTGGCCCGGCACTGCCCGATGGCCGAACTGCGGCTGTCGCCCGACGACGGCCACATCTCGATCCTCAACTCCGCCACCGCAGCGATGGAGTGGCTCCGCGCGCTGGTCGCGTAGGGCCCGACTTCGAGGCTGCACTCGACGCTCCCGGCCATCGGGGCCCGTCGCCCAGGCGGGTACAGTCGAGCGCCTGAGGGACGCACAACTCGACGCTTCGGGGGTCACCGTTTGAACAGTCCGTCGACCGACAAGATCCGCAACGTGGCCCTGATCGGCCATGCCGGTGCCGGCAAGACGACTCTCGTCGAATCGCTCCTCATGCGGGCCGGCGTCCTGGCGCGGGCGGGGCGGGTCGAGGACGGCACGACGGTGTGCGATACGGAGCCCGAGGAGGTCAAGCGGACGATGTCGCTGTCGCTCGCGCTGGCCCCGTTCGAGTGGTCGGCCAGCGACGGCGAGCGCTACAAGGTCAACCTCATCGACACACCGGGGTACGCCGACTTCGCCAGCGACCTCGACGCCGCGCTGTCCGTGGCCGACCTGGCCGTGCTCGTCGTCAGCGCCGTCGACGGCGTCGAGGTCGGCACCGAGCTGGCCTGGCACCGCGCCGTCGAGCTCGGTGTGCCGCGCATGGTGTTCGTGACCAAGGAGGACAAGCCGCGCGCCGACTTCCACGGCGTGCTCCAGCAGCTGCGGACGATGTTCGGCAGTGGCTTCGTGCCGTTGGAGCTGCCGCTCGGCGAGGAGGAGCGGCTGCACGGCGTGGCCGATGTCCTGACCGACCAGGGTTTCGAGTACGACGCCGACGGCGGCCGTCACGCCGAGCCCCTTCCCCCCGACGTCGCCGACGAGGAGCACCGGCTCCACGACGAGATCGTCGAGGAGATCGTCGCCGGCGACGACGAGCAGCTGGAGCGCTACCTCTCGGGCGACGTGCCCTCGGCCAGCGAGCTCGAGCGCACGCTGGCCCACGAGGTGCTCGACGGCCTGGAGTTCCCGGTGCTGCTCGGCTCGGCCGCGACCGGCGTCGGGATCGACCGGCTGGCCGACTTCATCTGCGAGCTCGGCCCGTCCCCGGCCGACCGGCCGGTGACCGTGCTGGCCGGCGCGCAGGGCGCAGGTGGCGCGGTGCCGGTCACGGCTGATCCCGGCGGCAAGTCGCTGGTGTACGTGTTCAAGACCGTCGCCGACCAGTTCGTCGGACAGGTGTCGCTGGTGAAGGTGCTGTCGGGCACCGTCGCCGTCGACGACCGGCTCGTCAACACGACGACCGGGACGGAGGAGCGCCTGCACGGCCTGTTCCACCTGCGCGGCAAGGAGCACCTGGCCGCGCCGCACGTCGTCGCCGGTGACATCGCCGCCGTCGCCAAGCTGGCGGCCACGCCGACCGGCTCGACGCTGGCACCGCGGGACTCGCCGGTGCGCGTCGCGGTGCGCGACGTCGTCCCGCCGACGTTCGGCCTGGCGCTGGAGCCGATCACGCAGTCCGACGACGACAAGCTGTCCGGTGCGCTGCAGCGGCTGCTGTCGGAGGACCCGGCGCTCGTCGTCGAGCGCAACGAGGAGACCGGTCAGACCATCCTGCGCGGCGCCGGCGACACCCACCTGGCGGTGGCCCTGGAGCGGTTGGCCCGCAAGTTCGGCGTCAACGTCACGACGGCCGACGTGCGCGTGCCGTACCGGGAGACGATCACCGGCCGCGCCGAGGCCGAGGGAAAGATCAAGAAGCAGTCGGGTGGTCACGGTCAGTACGCCGTGGCCTTTCTGCGAGTCAGCCCGGCAGGCCGTGGCGAGGGGGCCGAGTTCGTCAGCACGATCGTCGGTGGCACGATCCCCAAGCAGTACATCCCGGCCGTGCAGCGCGGCGTCGAGGAGACGATGGCCCACGGCGGCGTACACGGCTTCCCCGTCGTCGACGTGCGGGTCGAGTGCTACGACGGCAAGTACCACTCCGTCGACTCGTCGGACATGGCCTTCCGGACCGCCGCCGCCCACGGCTTGAAGGAGGCGCTCCAGAAGGCCGGTGCGGCGGTGCTGGAGCCGATCTCGATGTTGACGGTCACGGTGCCCGACGGGTACCAGGGCGACGTGCTCGGTGACCTCAACTCCCGGCGCGGCCGGGTCAACGGGACGACGGTCCTCCCCAACGGCGACCACGAGATCGCCGCCCAGGTCCCGGCGGCGGAGATCCAGCGCTACGCCGTCGAACTGCGCTCGATGACCGGCGGCCGCGGCCGCTTCGTCGCCCGCCACGACCACTACGACCTGCTGCCCGCCCACCTCACCGACAAGGTCAA
Source organism: Acidimicrobiia bacterium (assembly GCA_013811855.1). Taxonomy (GTDB): domain Bacteria; phylum Actinomycetota; class Acidimicrobiia; order Acidimicrobiales; family Ilumatobacteraceae; genus JALZMG01. The sequence goes on along the minus strand of JACCUL010000530.1, from coordinate 5,537 downwards.
GCAGACCGCCAAGACCGCCGCCGCGCACTGAACCGCCCGACACCCCCCAACATCTGGGTGCGAATCGTCTCATTCACCCATCTGGGCGCGCCACCGTCTCAGATTCGAGACGGAGCGCCCCCAGATCGCTGGCTACAGGCCAGCGGCGTTGGCGAGCACGGCGAGGATGCCGGCGGCGATGGCGACACCGAAGGCGTGGAAGGCGCGGGTGATGTGGCCGTACTTGCGCCCGATGACGAGCGAGAGCGTCCAGATCTGGTTCGTCAACCGGGGCTCCTCCGGGATCGTCTCGGCGGCCAGGCGCTCGAACTCCTCCAGCGAGCCGGCGCCGAGCACGTGGCCGAAGTAGGCCATCATCCCGGTCTGGCCGGGGTTGACCTTCAGGCGCGGGATCAACGCCAGGCCGAGGAACGTCAGGCCGCTCAACATGCCGAGCGCCGTGACGACGAACAACAGCAGCGTGACGAGCCCGAAGCGGGAGAACTCGACGGCGCCGGAGAGCATCACGCTGACGACGGTGCCGATGGCCAGGCTCCCGCCGGCGAGAAGGATCGACGCCTTGTTCTCGCCCGCTCGACCTCTTTGCGTGTCTCATCGAGCAGCCGGAGCAGCTGATCGTTGTTCATCGAGCCCGTCGCCTCCCCGGTCGCGACGGTAGTGGCCGTCCGTAGCCTCGGACGGCACATGGCCCACGAATTCATCTACAGCTGTTACCGGCTCGGCCGCTTCCACCCGCCGGACCGCACGGTGCTGGAGAACATCTCGCTGTCGTTCTACCCAGGCGCCAAGATCGGCGTGCTCGGCCCGAACGGCGCCGGCAAGTCGAGCCTGCTGCGGATCATGGCCGGACTCGACGACGGCTACAGCGGCGAGGCCCGCCTGACTCCCGGCTTCACGGTCGGCATGCTGTCCCAGGAGCCGCAGCTCGATGCGACCAAGGACGTTCGCGGCAACGTCATGGACGGCGTCGCCGCCGTGCAGTCGATCATCGAACGGTACAACGAGGTCATGGCGATGTGGGCCGACCCCGACGCCGATTACGAGAAGATCGGCTCGCTGCAGGCCGACCTCGAGGATCGCATCGCCGCCGCCGACGCATGGAGCCTCGATCGCAACGTCGAGATCGCCATGGACGCCCTGCGCTGCCCGCCCGACGACGCCGACGTCACCACCCTGTCCGGCGGTGAGCGGCGGCGGGTGGCGTTGTGCCGGCTGCTGCTCAGCCGACCCGACCTGCTGCTGCTCGACGAGCCGACCAACCACCTCGACGCCGAGAGCGTGGAGTGGCTGGAGCGGTTCCTCAAGGAGTACCACGGCACCGTGGTGGCGATCACCCACGACCGGTACTTCCTCGACAACGTGGCCCGCTGGATCCTCGAGCTCGACCGCGGTCGGGGCATCCCCTTCGAGGGCAACTACTCGTCGTGGTTGGAGCAGAAGCACGAGCGCCTGGCCCGCGAGGAGCGCTCCAACGAGGCCCGCCGGCGGACGCTCGAACGGGAGCTGGAGTGGGTGCGCATGGCGCCGAAGGCCCGCCAGGCCAAGGGCAAGGCGCGGCTCGCCGCCTACGACAAGCTGCAGGCGGAGGCCGAGGCCGCCCGCGGCGATGACGCCCGCCTGGAGATCGTCATCCCGCCCGGCCCGCGCCTGGGCGACACCGTCATCGAGGTCGACGGCCTGCGCAAAGGCTTCGGGGACCGGCTGCTGATCGAGGACCTGTCGTTCACTCTCCCCCGCGCCGGCATCGTCGGCGTGATCGGTCCCAACGGCGCCGGCAAGACGACGCTGTTCCGCATGCTCACCGGCCAGGAGCAGCCCGACGGCGGGTCGATCACGATCGGCGACACCGTCTCGCTCAGTTACGTCGACCAGTCCCGTGACAGCCTCGACGACGACGCCACCGTGTACACCGAGATCACCGGTGGCGTCGACCAACTGAGGATCGGCAACCGGGACGTGCACGGGCGGGCCTACGTGGCCAGCTTCAACTTCAAGGGTTCCGACCAGCAGAAGCGGGTCGGCGATCTGTCCGGCGGCGAGCGCAACCGGGTCCACCTGGCCAAGCTGCTGAAGAGCGGCGGGAACGTCCTGCTCCTCGACGAGCCGACGAACGACCTCGACGTCGACACCCTGCGAGCGCTGGAGGCCGGGCTGGAGAGCTTTCCCGGGTGCGCCGTCGTCATCAGCCACGACCGCTGGTTCCTCGACCGCATTTCCACCCACGTGCTGGCCTTCGAGGGCGACAGCCAGGTCCGCTGGTTCGAGGGCAACTTCACCGAGTACGAGGACTGGCGCCGCAAGGAACTCGGCGTCGGCGCCGAGCAACCTCATCGCATCCGCTACAAGCGGCTGTCGACCTGAGCCAGTTGGGGACGACGGTCACGAGGCCCGTTCGGGGGGCGGCCGGTAGCGTGCGGCCGGCGATGGACACCCCACCTCCCACCGACCAGCCGGTGGCCACTGCCGACGTCGAGACCGACGTCGTGCTGGCGACCCGGCTGGCCACCACGGCCGGCCGGCGGCTGGTGGCGTTGCGCGCCGAGATGACGGCGCTGGGGGCGCACTCCTGGCAGGTGATGGACGGCGGCGACACGGCCAGCCACCGCTACCTGGCCGACGAGCTCGATCGCGTCCGGCCCGACGACGCCGTGCTGTCGGAGGAAGGCCTGGAGGATCCCCGGCGCTTCGGGACCGACCGGGTGTGGATCGTCGACCCGCTCGACGGGACGCGCGAGTTCGGCGAGCCGGGCCGCGTCGACTGGGCCGTCCACGTTGCGCTGTGGTCGGTGTCGGAGGGGTTCCTCGCCGCCGCCGTGTCGCTCCCGGCGGCGGAGATCACCTACGCCACCGATCCGCCGGCCACAGTGCCCTCTGTCGAGCGCGAGCGACCGCGGCTGGTGACGTCGCGGACCCGCGCCCCGCACTCGGCCAGCGTCGTCGCCCAACGCCTCGACGCCGAGCCCATCCGGCTCGGCTCGGCGGGCGCCAAGACGATGTCTGTCGTCAGCGGCGAGACCGACATCTACGTGCACGACGGCGGCATGTACCAGTGGGATTCGGCCGCCCCAGCTGCGGTGGCGCTGGCCGCCGGTCTCCACGTCAGCCGCGTCGACGGGTCCCCGCTCGTCTACAACCTGCGCGACCCGTGGCTCCCCGACCTCCTCGTCTGCCGCCCCGAGTGGGCCCAACCCGTCCTCGACGCCCTCTGGACGTAGCTTCGGGAGGGCCCGCGGCCGCGCCGGCTGACGTGTGACGATGCCGGCCCTTAGGCTCGGCACCACATCTGCGGTTGGAGGGTCGAGATCACATGATCGAGCAGGGCGACAGCGAGCCGGGGCGGACCGGGGGGCTGCAGTTCGCCGCGTTCGCCTCCGTAGGCGCAGGCGTCATCCACGCCCTGGCGGCGGGGATTCACAGCGAGCACCCCTCGCTGGCCCGGCTGTTCGGCCTCGTCGCGGCGGCGCAGATCATCGCCGGACTGATCGCGCTCGCCCGCGGCGGCCGGCTCGTGCTGGCCGGGCTGGCGGCGATCAACCTCGGCTCGGTCGCCGTGTGGGGCGTGACGCGCATCTCCGGCATCTCGTGGATCAGCGGTCTCGAGACCGCCGAGGACCCCCAGTTCCTCGACTCCGTCTGCGCCGGCCTCGGCGCGGTGGCGGCCGTCGCCGCGGTCGCGGCGATCGCCACGATGCGTACAAAGCCGCGCCGCGTCGGGCTAGGCCTGCCGGCGACAGCGGTCGGCGCCGTGACCGTGGTCGCCATGCTCTTCGGTGCCGGCCAGGTCCACGAACACGACCACGTCGACGAGCCGGCCGCCGACGGCACGATCGCCGCGGACGGCCATGTCCACACCGGCGACGAGCACGCCGACCACACGCCGGCCGAGGACGCCGCCGCCGCCACCACCGGGACGATCGCCGCCGACGGCCATGCCCACACCGACGAGGCCGCGACCGACGGTCACTCTCACGGCGACGAGGTGAGCGCGGACGAGGTGGCCACCGACCACAGCCCAACCGACGACCCGTCGGCCTGGCCGCGGGCCTGGGACCCTGCGCAGGAGATCGACTTCTCAGGCGTCGAGGGCGTGAGCCCGGCCCAGGAGCGGCGGGCGGAGCGGCTCGTGGCCCGCACGCTGGAGGACCTGCCCCAGTTCGCCGACGTCACGACGATCGGCGGGCTCGGCTATCGCTCCATCGGCGACGCCAGCACCGGCCACGAGCACTACGTCAACATCGACTACATCGGCGACGACGCGTTCCTCGACCCGACGCGGCCCGAGTCGCTGGTCTACCGCGTCGACGGCGAACATCGCACGCTGGTGTCGGTCATGTTCATCGCCAACCAGACGGCGATCGACGACCCGCAGCTCGTCAACTACGGCGGCCCGTTGATGCAGTGGCACGTGCACGAGAACCTGTGCTGGGCCGTCGGAGACGATGGCGTCCCCGTGGTCGTGGGCGTCACCGACGCCGACGGCAACTGTGCCCCCGGCTCGGTCAACGCGGGCGGCGACAACCCGATGGTGCACGTGTGGATCGCGCCGCACGAGTGCGGGCCGTTCGCCGCCCTGGAGGGCCACGGCGCCGGTCAGACCGACCCGTCCGCCGGCACGAGGACCGACCAGTGCGTCCACGAACACGGCGCCGACGCGCCGGCCGAGGTCGCCGTGACGCCCGTGCCGTACGACCCGACGAAGCCGATCGACCTGTCCGGCGTCGCCGGCGTCACGCCCGAGCAGCAGGCGTACGCCGAGAACCTCGTCGCCGTGACGTTGGTCGACCTGCCGCAGTGGTCCGATCCGGCCGTCGCCGAGGCCGCCGGGTTCCACTCGATCGGCGACGCCGCCACCGGGCACGAGCACTTCATCCAGTGGGACTGGATCAACGACGACGTGTGGCTCGATCCGGACCACCCTGAGAGCCTCGTGTACGAACCGCAGCCCGACGGGTCGCGCCAGCTCGTCTCGGCGATGTACATGCTGCCCGACACGATGGCGCTGGAGGACGTGCCCGACGACGGCGGCGCGCTGATGCAGTTCCACATCCACGACGACCTGTGCTTCACGCCCGATCCGGTCGCGCCACAGGTCGCCGGCCTGACGAACGTCGGCGGGACGTGCACGGCCCCGTTGGTGGCGCTGACGCACTCGCCGATGATCCACGTCTGGCTGACGCCCAACGAGTGCGGCCCGTTCGCCGCGCTGGAGGGCGTCGGCGCCGGCCAGGTCCAAGAGGGCGAGGAGCACCTCTGCGACGAGGCCCACGGCTCGCACTGAACCGCCGCCGAGGCGCCCCGAGGCGCCCGCCGTACGTTCCGCCATGATGGCGCCGTGACGGCCGCCGATCTCGAGTGGGGCGCCTTCCCGGAGGAGGCGCCGTGGGTGCTCGACCGTGGCGCGGTCACGTGGCGGGCGGTCGCCGACGAGCGTCGAGCCGACGCCGCTCGCGAGGTGCCCCGCCTGATCTCGCCGACGAGGCTGCCGCCGGGTCGGCGCAGCGTCATCGTCGTCGTCCGGCTCGCCAGCGCGCTGGCAC
>JACCUL010000529.1 GCA_013811855.1 Acidimicrobiia bacterium | reverse complement strand
GCGGGCCTGGCGGCGGGCCAGCACGCGCAGCGTGCCACCGGCCAGCTCCGTCGTCAGGGGCAGGGCGAAGCGGGCCGTCCAGATCGAGTCGCGCCCGAACAGCGTCAGGTACCACGGACTGCCGGCGGCGACGAAAACGTCGGCCGGACCGGCGGGGTCGACGAGCAGTAGCGCGTCGAGATCGACGAGCGAGCGCCGCACGAGCGGGGCGAGGTGCGGGTGGTAGGACGTCACCGCGAGCTCGGCGGTCCACGTCGGCGACGGCGCGGGCAGGAAACCGGCGGAGGGTCGGGCGTCGACGGCTCGGACGTCGAGCGCGACGACGGCTCGAGAGTCGGCGGGCACGTCGAGCTGCCAGGTGAGCGTGACGTGACCCTCGGCGAGCTCGACGTCCGGCGCGCCGCCGTCGGGTACCTCGCTGACAGCGCGCAGTTCGGTGGCGCCGGTCCCGGCGGACCAGCGGATGACATCGCCCGGCCGCGGCGGCAGCCCGACCGTCGGGTGCCCACACTTGACGTCTGCGACCGCCGCCATGTCGGCGCCGGCCCGGACGGCGAGGCGCACGGCCACGCGGCGTCGGCTGCCGTTGACCACGGCCACGGTCTCTCGGAGACCGCCGACGACGACGTGACGCTCGCGCTCCACGCGCACGGTCGGGTCGGGGATCGGGTCGCCGACGTCGGCGACGGCGCCGACGAACCGGCCACGCGCTCCGCCGCGGAGCTGGAACCCGATCGGCGACGGCTCCTGGCCCTCGACGGTGACGACGAGCTCGGAGAGGAAGCGGGTGTCGCCGTGCAGCAGCCCCTGCGCCCCGTCGGCGCGCACCTGGCCGTCCCGGTCCGAGAGGACCACGGTGGGGGCTCGGAGGCACGTGACCAGGTCGTGGAGAAAAGGCTGCGCCACCTCTTGCATCCTGGCACACGGAGTTGTTACGTTCAAACGCGGTGCGCAGGGGGTTTGAACGTTCCAAGGCTGACTTCGGCGCGGACCGCGCGGCCACCCTGGCCTCTGTCGCCGCGGCCGCCGGAGTGTCGCGCCAGACGGTGTCGAACATCTTCAACGCCCCGCACAAGGTCCAGCTGGCCACCCGGCGACGGGTCGAGGCCGAGATCGCCCGCCAGGGCTACCGGCCCAACCGCTCGGCCCGCTCGCTGCGCATCCAGCGCAGCGGCCTCGTCGGGTACTGCGTCAAGCCGCCCAGCCCGGCCGGCGACCCGATCATGGACCGGTTCGTGCACTCGCTGTGCCAGGCCGCCGAGCGCGACGCCTACCACGTGCTGCTGTTCGCAGCAACGCCCGACGGACCCATGGCCGCCTACGAGCACCTCGTCGCACAGCAGGCCGTCGACGGCTTCGTCATCTCCGACACGACCGTCGACGACGCCCGCCAGGAGTGGTTCCAGCGGCGCGGCGTGCCGTTCGCCGCGTTCGGGAGGCGCTGGAGCGGCCCGGAGATCGGCGCATGGATCGACATCGACGGTGCCGCCGGCGTCGCCGCGGCCGTCCACCACCTCGCCGAGCTGGGCCACCGACGGCTGGCGTTCATCGGGTGGCCAGAGGGCTCGGGCGTCGGCGACGACCGGTGCCGCGGCTTCCGCGAGGCCGCCGTCGAGCGAGGCCTCGCCGTGGCCGGCATCGCCCACACCGTGAACCACTACGACGACGGCCGCCGGGCCGCGGCCGAGCTGCTCGCGCAGGCCGACCCGCCGACGGCGGTCGTGTGCGTGAGCGACGAACTGGCGGTCGGCTGCGACACGGCCATCCGTGATCGCGACCTCGTACCAGGGCGCGACGTGGCGGTCACCGGCTTCGACGACACCTCCTCCGCCGCCCTGCCGACCGTGTCGCTGACGAGCGTGCGCCAGCCGCTGCAGGAGGTCGGCGACCACGTCGTGCGACTCCTCGTCGACGCCCTCCGGGATCCCGGCGCCGACCCCGAGCACGTGCTGTTGGTCCCCGAGCTCGTCGTCCGCCACAGCACCGACCACCCCGACCGGACCGTTCCATGACCACCCGCCCGACCACCAAGGAGACCCCAGCGATGTTGCTGACCCACCGCCCCATCCGATCCCGTGGACGCCGCTGGCGCACCGCCGTGGCCCTCGTCACCGTGGCCGGCTTCGTCGGCGCCGCCTGCGGTGACGACAGTGACGACCCCACCGCCGACGAGACCGATGCACCGGTCGCCACCCAAGCCGGCGGCTCGGCACCGGGCACGCCTGCCGGCACGCCTGCCGGCACCACCGGTGGAAGTGGCGGTGGAGGTGCGGGTCTGACGATCATGATCGGCTCGTCCGGCGACGCCGAGACGAACGCCGTCA
>JACCUL010000460.1 GCA_013811855.1 Acidimicrobiia bacterium | reverse complement strand
TGCCACAGCTGCTCCAGGGTGTAGGCCACGCGCACGGTCCCCCATGATGGCGGCCGGACGTGACGCTGGAGGCCTCGCCTGCGGCTCGGCCTCGTAGCCTCTCCACGCATGCCGGGGTTCTGGAGCGGTCGCCGCGTCATCGTCACCGGAGGCGCCGGCTTCCTCGGGCGCCGCGTCGTCGAGCGACTGTGCGCCCAGGACGCCGCCGTCGTCGTGCCCCGCCAGGCCAAGCACGACCTGACCGTGCCCGGCGTCGCCGAAGCCCTGCTGGCGACCCACGAGCCGGAGACGGTGATCCACCTCGCCGCCCGCGTCGGCGGCATCGGCTACAACCAGGTCGAGCCGGCGCCGCTGTACCTCGCCAACCTGCTGATGGGCACCCACGTCATCGAGGCGGCCCGGCACGCGCCGAGCGTGGACAAGACCGTGCTGCTCGGGACGGTCTGCTCGTACCCCAAGTTCACGCCGGTCCCGTTCCGCGAGGAGAGCCTGTGGGACGGTTACCCGGAGGAGACCAACGCCCCGTACGGGCTGGCCAAGAAGGCCCACCTCGTCCACGCCCAGGTCAACGCGGCGCAGTACGGGCAGCGGTTCGCCTACCTGATCCCGACCAACCTGTTCGGACCCGGCGACAAGTTCCACCCGCACGTGTCGCACGTCATCCCGGCGCTGATCAAGAAGTGCGTCGATGCGCTCGACGCCGGCGACGACACGGTCGATGTGTGGGGCACGGGGGCGGCCAGCCGCGAGTACCTGTACGTCGACGACGCCGCCGAGGCCATTGTGCTGGCCGCCGAGTCGCACGAGGGCACGGAGCCGATCAACCTCGGCACCGACCACGAGGTGACGATCCGCGAGACGGTCGAGACCATCGCCGCGATCGTCGGCTTTGCCGGCGAGCTGCGGTGGGACCCGACCAAGCCCGATGGCCAGCCCCGCCGCCGCGTCGACGCCTCCCGCGCCGAGCGCCTCCTCGGCTGGCGCGCCACCACCCCCTTCGACACCGGCCTGCGCGCCACCGTCGACTGGTACCTCGCCAACCGCGAAGATGCCGAACGCCTCCCCTGAACATCTGGGTGCGATTCGTCACACACGACGTTCTGGGCGCGCCGGCGTCTCGCATTCGAGACGATCCGCACCCAGATCGACGGGTCAGGCCGGGACGATGCCGGCGGCGACGGCCGGTGCACGATAGGCCGCGGCCAGGGTGTCGATCGTCTCGTGGGCGTTGAGCCCGCTCGGGTTCGGGACCACCCACAGCTCGGCGCACTCGAACGGCTGGGGCTGCGGTCCGAGGTTCGCGGCTCGCTGGTCGAAGGCACTCCGGTACGCGGTCACGCCGGCGACGGCGACGACGACGGGCCGGTGCTCGGCGACGAACTCCCGCACCCGGCCGCCACCTTCACGGAGCTCGGTCGGCGTCAGCTCGTCAGCTCGGGCCGTCGCCCGGTTGACGAGGTTGGTGATCCCGATCCCCCGCTCGATCAGCGCGGCACGGTCCTCGTCGGTCATGCCAACGCCGCGATCGATGTCACGGTCGATCACACCGCCGCGACGGAGCGCGGGGTAGAAGCGGTTGCCCGGATGGGCGAAGTGGGTTTGCGTCGCCGCCGTCCAGAGCCCCGGGTTGATGCCGACGAACAGCAGCCGCAGGCCGGGCCCGACGAGATCGGGCACCGACGCGTCGCGAAACGATTCGAGCTCGGACCGACTGAAGCCCACGTCCGCCGACACTACGGCGGACCGTTCCGGGTGCGGATCGTCTCGAATGCGAGACGCTGGCGCGCCCAGAACGCCGTGTGAGACGAATCGCACCCAGATGTCAGGGGGGTGGCAGCGTTGCCAGTTCGTCGACGACGGCGGTGCCGGCGGCGCGGCCGAGGTCCACCAGGGCGGCGAACTGGGCGTCGCTGAGGAACTGGTCGCCGGTCGAGTAGTCGGGGAAGCGGGGGTCGGCCTTGGCGAACCGGCGCAGCGCGATGTCGAGGTTGCCGGCGAGCTGGGCCTTGGCGAACAGGATCGTGCCCGTCGACGTCGTGCCGTCCGGGTTCCGGTACGTGACGCGCAGCGTGGCCAGCACGCCACCGGGCATGGCGCCGCCCTTGCCCCGCAACCGCTCCAGCTCGGTGACGTCGATCGACCCGACGACGTCGGGCAGCTCCAGCCCGGCCAGCTCGACCGCCTGCATCAGCGTCGTGAACGTCCCGCCCGTATCCCCGGCGGCGTCGAAGCAGACGATCAGCCCGCAGCGCCGGCGCAGCAGTTCGACCAGCCCGAGGTTCTCCCAGTGCCCGCCATCGGCGACGAACACGTAGCGGTCGAGCGGGTCGTACCAGCCGAGGATCTCCTTGAACAGGTAGCCGAAGCGCACCTTGGCGAAGCGCACCGACGGATCGGCCACCAACCGCGGGTTGGGCAGCCAGATGCCGAGATCGACGTTCAGCGCGGCGAGCAGCGCGTTCGTCGATCCCTTGCTGAGACGCCCCATGGCCGAGGCGAACGCCGCCCCGGTCGTGGCGATCCACGACGACACGTACCGCTCGGTGGCGAGGTCAGGGTGCAGCCGCTCGAGGTACTGCGACGTGGCGACGACGGTGTCGCCCATGCGCACGTGGCGACGGGAGATGGTGAACGTCTCGGCCGGCAGACCGCCCGGCGCGATCCCCGTGCGCTGTTGGGCGCAGCACAGCACGAGCTCCGGCGCGTCGGGCGGCATGCGGTCCCACGACAGTTGGTCCGGCTCGTCCGGGGCGTACACGGTGCCGCCCCGACGGGCCAGGCCGAACGTGCGTCGCAGCCGCTTGCGGTAGATGCGGTGGAGCGTCGGGAACGTGATCCCGACGAACAGGTACACCGACGCGAAGGCGAGCGTGACGGCGGCCCACGTCCACGGCGAGCGGAACAGGCCGGTGCCCAGCGCGGCGTCCGTCGCCACCTTGCCGCCCCATATCACGACCGCCAGCACGAGCAGCAAGCCGCCCAGCTTGGGCGCCATCGCCGTCAGCCGGCTGACGACCGGGCGGGCCAACCGCCACAC
>JACCUL010000459.1 GCA_013811855.1 Acidimicrobiia bacterium | reverse complement strand
GTCGTGCGGTCGCGCAGGTTGTGGGCGTTGGTCACGACCCGTCCGGCGGCGACCACGAAGCCGGTGCCTCGGCCGTGGCGCCCGATCGTGACGACGGACGGTCCGGCGGCGGCGGCCTGTGTGCGGACCAGCTCGCCGAGCTCCTCGAGTGCGGTCATCGGTGTGCTCTCCTTCGATCGACGTGGCACCTTGTGGTGCCCGGTCGGCCTGAGCCAACCACACTCACTATCGAATTGCAAGTGACTCTAGGATGCGACCCCATGACGAGCGTCGACGGTGCCGCCCTCGACGGCGCGGTGCGGCGCGTGGGTGATCGGTGGAGCCTGCGGTTGATCGGCGCGCTGCTCGACGGCGACCGCACGTTCACCGAGCTGACCGAGCAGCTCGGCGGCATCGCGCCGAACATCCTCACCGCCCGCCTCCGGGCCCTGCAGCACCAGGCGCTCGTCGCCGCCACCCCGTACGAGCGGCGGCCACTGCGGATGCGCTACTCGCTCACCGAACCCGGCCGCCGGCTTGGCGAAGCGATCACGTCGCTGGCCGACTGGGGCGCGCGACGCGATGGCCGCCCGGCGGGCCGGATGCACGACGCCTGCGGCTCGGCGCTGCAGCTGCGGCCGTGGTGCCCGACGTGCGAGCAACTCGTCGACGACGACGGCGGCGACGACCTGGTCTGGTGCTGACCGGCTCCGGAGGCGGAGCCGGTCCGCGTCCTCGGCCGCGACGAACGTCAGTCGAAGGGGCAGTCGCCGGTGTTGTTCAGGGCGTCGAGTTGGCTGGCGAGGGCCAGGATGGTCGCCCGGTCCCCACTCGCCAATGCGGCGTTGACGTCGGCAATGAGCCCCGAGGTGGACCCGCCAGCCGCGGTCGTGGTGAGGAGGTTGGCAACGGCCGCCCGCAGCAGGATCCTGGCCGCGCCCGTCGTATCCGACCCGCCGCCTCCTTGGAGCGACCCGAGCAACGTCGTGGTGCCGACGTAGCTGCCGGCCCCGGAGAACACGCTCGCCGTCGTCTGGGTGGGGGAGTAGCCGATCCAGCTCTCGGTGTGGTTCTTCCAGAAACCCGGGGTGCAACCTCCCGATGGGGGCGCCGTCGTGGACGTCGTCGTCGTCGCGAGCATCGTCGTCGTCGTGGGGCCGGGCATCGTGGTCGTGGTCGTGACGCCGGGCCGTGTCGTCGTCGTGGCGCCGGGCATCGTGGTCGTGGCGCCGCTCACCGTCGACGTGGCGCCGCCGAAGGCGAACGTGCCTCCGACGAGGAGCGCGATCCCGGCGAACGCGCCGAGTGCGGCGAGACTGCGGCGGTCTTCGTGTGCGGCCATGACTATGTCCCGCTTCCCGGCCCGGCGGGCCGCCCGTTCGACTTCGGTGTCGCGCGTCAGAAAATTGGCAGCGCGTTCCACGCAACAAAGAACCCGCGCCCGTCCCCTCAGCCCGACGGGAAGGAGTCTCCCACGGACGACGTGGGGTGTCAACCGACGTCGGTCACGCCAGGCGCGCTTCGAGCGAGTCCAGCGCCACGTCCAGGGCGGCCGGCAGGTCGGCGCCGAACTGGGCGTAGTGCTCGCGGATCTGGGGCAGGGCACCGCGCCAGCCCTCCCGGTCCACGGCCAGCAACTCTTCGAGGTCCTCGTCGGCGATCTCCAGGCCGTCGGTGTCGAGGGCGGCCGCCGTCGGCAGCAGGCCGATCGGCGTCTCGATGGCCTCGGCGTCGCCGTTGACCCGCTCGAAGACCCACTTCAGCACGCGGCTGTTCTCACCGAAGCCCGGCCACAGGAAGCGGCCGTCGGGATCGCGGCGGAACCAGTTGACGAAGAAGATCCGCGGCAACTTGGAGGGATCCGTGGCCTTGCCGATCGCCAGCCAGTGGGCGAAGTAGTCGGCGAAGTTGTAGCCGCAGAACGGCAGCATGGCCATCGGGTCGAAGCGCAGCTTGCCGACCGCTCCCTGCTGGGCAGCGGTGGTCTCCGACGCCATGATCGAGCCGAGGAACACGCCGTGCTCCCAGTCGTAGGCCTCGGTGACGAGCGGGACGGTGGTGCGCCGGCGGCCGCCGAACAGGATGGCCGAGATCGGCACGCCGGCCGGGTCCTCCCACTCGGGGGCGATCGACGGGCACTGCGACGCCGGCACCGTGAACCGGGCGTTGGGGTGGGCGGCCGGGCGCTCGGCACCTGGTTCCCACGCGTCGCCGAGCCAGTCGGTGGCCCGGGCCGGCGGCTCGTCGGTCATGCCCTCCCACCACACGTCGCCGTCGGGCGTCAACGCGGTGTTCGTGAACACCGCGTTGCCCCACAGCGTCTCCATGGCGTGGGCGTTCGTGCCCCAGCCGGTGCCCGGGGCGACGCCGAAGAAGCCGGCCTCCGGGTTGATGGCGTAGAGCTGGCCGTCGTCGCCGAACTTCATCCAGCAGATGTCGTCGCCGATCGTCTCTGCCGTCCAGCCCGGGATGGTCGGCACGAGCATCGCCAGGTTCGTCTTGCCGCAGGCCGACGGGAAGGCGGCGGCGATGTACTTCGACTCCCGCTGCGGGTTGGTCAGCTTGAGGACCAGCATGTGCTCGGCCAGCCAGCCGTCGTCGCGGGCCATGACCGAGGCGATGCGCAGCGCGAAGCACTTCTTGCCGAGCAGCGCGTTGCCGCCGTAGCCCGAGCCGTAGGACCAGATCTCCCGCGTCTCGGGAAAGTGGACGATGTACTTGTTGTCCGGGTTGCACGGCCACGGGGCGTCGGCCTGGCCCGGCTCCAGGGGGGCGCCGACGGAGTGCAGGCACGGCACCCAGTCCCCGTCGTCGCCGAGCACGTCCAGCGCCCCCTGGCCCATGCGGGTCATGATTCGCATGTTCACCGCGACGTAGGCCGAGTCGGTCAGCTGGACGCCGATGTGGGCGATCGGCGATCCCAGCGGGCCCATCGAGAACGGCACCACGTACATGGTGCGGCCGCGCATCGCGCCCGTGTAGAGCTCGGTCAGCTCGGCGCGCATCTCGGCCGGGTCGCGCCAGTTGTTGTTGGGGCCGGCGGCCCGCTCGTCCTCGGAGCAGATGAACGTGCGGTCCTCGACCCGCGCCACGTCAGCGGGGTCGGAGTGGGCCCAGTAGCTGTTCGGCCGCTTGGCCTCGTCGAGCGACGTGAACGTGCCGGCGGCGACGAGCTCCGCGCACAGCTGCTGGTACTCCTCGGCCGAGCCGTCGCACCAGTGCACGGCGTCGGGCTGCAGCACCGCCGCCCACTCGTCGATCCACCGCCGCAGCCGCTCGTTTCCGGTCTGACCGCTCATGTTGTGTTGGTGCTCCCTTGTTCGATCCGGCGCCCCGACGGCACCTGATCAGTCGGCATGCCCCGGTGTCTTCATGTCGATCTCTGACCCGAGGCGCAGGGCGGTGGCTCGGCCGCTGCCGTCGAGGTCGAAGATGACCCGCTGGCCCTGGCGCAACATGCGGAACACGGAGCCCTCGAGGGCGTCGCCCGCCAGGTCGTAGTCGGAGAGATCGGTGTCGCAGGTCAGCACGCCGTCGCCGGTCTGCGGGTCGTAGGCCTTGACCACTCCCTGCACGGCGGCGACTCCGGTCAGCTCGCCTTGACGGCGGCGCCGGTAGAGCGGGCGGCCTTGGTGACCTTGCCCGACTTGAGGCAGCCGGTGCACACGTTGACCCGTCGGGCCGAGCTGCCGACCATCGCCCGGACGCGCTGGATGTTGGGGTTCCAGCGGCGCTTCGTGCGCCGGTGCGAGTGCGACACGGACATGCCCCACGAGGGCTTCTTGCCGCACACTTCACACACAGAGGCCATCACTCACTCCAGTTCGACTCACGGTCGTACGTCGCCCGACCGCCGGGCACGAACAGGACCATCAGGCTAGCGACCAGCGTCGGCACGCCAACTCCGGTGACCGGCCCTCGTACAGTGGCCGCCGTGCCAACGGTCGAGCGGCCGCTTGAACGGTTCGGCGTGGGCGCGCTGCGCGACACGGTGGCCACGTTCCGCGACGCCCTGCACGCGCACGCGCCGGCGATCAACCGGCTGAACGTGTACCCGGTGCCCGACGGCGACACTGGAACGAACATGGCGAGGACGCTCGACGCCGTCGTCGCCGAGGTGGACGCCGCCGACGACGAGCTCGACTCGACCTGCGACGCCATCAGCCACGGCTCGCTGATGGGGGCCAGGGGCAACAGCGGCGTGATCTTGTCGCAGGTGCTGCGCGGCATCACCGGCACGCTGAAGGGCGTCGAGACGGCGACGGGCGAGACCGTGGCCGTGGCGCTCCGCGCCGCGT
>JACCUL010000454.1 GCA_013811855.1 Acidimicrobiia bacterium | reverse complement strand
CCGCGGCGCGTCACGGCGTGGGCCGGGCCGTGGCCACTGGACGAGCGCTGGTGGGACCCTGCGCAGCACCGCCGGGTGGCCCGCCTGCAGGTGGTCACCGATGACGGCGCCGCCCACCTCGTCCTGGCCGAGCAGCGCCGCTGGTGGCTGGCCGCGGCGTACTGACGTCGGGGCACGGTTTGAGCGTTTGTGTCGGGATCTTGGCGATACGTATCGCCAAAATCGTGACACAAACGTGTCAACAACGAGGCTCGGGTCCCCCGGTCGACAGGTCGGGGAAGACCTTGACCACCTTCGCCGTGAGGTAGTCGCCGTAGGTGCCCTCCCAGGCCAGTGGGCTGGCGCCGTCCCAGCGGGCGGGAGCCTCGGTCGGCCCGGCCGTGTCGTCGCCAAGCGGCAGGATCGGACAGGTGGCGTCCCACGACGGGTCGATGAAAACCGGGAACGACAGCCGCATCGCCGTTGTGGTGTTGCGCACCCGGTGCGGTGTGGAGCGGTAGCGCCCGCCCGTCATCCGCTCCACCATGTCGCCGAGGTTGACGACGAGGACCTCGGGGTCGGCGGGCACGGCGATCCAGCCGTCGGGCGCGTGCACCTCGAGGCCGTCGTGGCCGTCCTGGGCCAGGATCGTCAGCAGCCCGTAGTCGGTGTGCTCGGCCACGCCCCACCCGTCGGGGTGGAGGTCAGGTGGGTAGCGGAAGATGCGGGCCAGCACCGTCGGCTCGGCCGTGACCTCCCGCTCGAACCAGTCGGCCGGCGCACCGAGGCCGACGGCGACGGCGCGCAGCAGGTGGGTGCCGAGCCCGGTCATCGCCTCGATCCACGCCAGCACGACGGCGCGGAGCTCGGTCGGCTCGGCGGGGAACTGGTTGGCGCCGTGGAGCGGTCGTCCGGCCCGGACCGCAGGGTGCTCGGGCGGCAGCTCCGTGCCGAAGTAGATGCCCTCTTTGTGGTCGGGCACGCCGGCGGTCAGCTCGCCGTCGAGCGGGAACCAGCCGCGCCACGCCGGTCCGCCCAGGGGCATGGCGATCGCCGCCTTGACGTCGTCGGGCTGGTCGAAGAAGGCGCGGGCGAGCCGGTCGAGCTCGGCCATCAGCCCGGACGACACGCTGTGACCGCTGATGCGGAAGAACCCGAGGCGGCGGCAGGCGTCGTCGATCTCGGCCGCCACGGATGCGAGGTCGCGCTCGGGCGACACGTCGATCAACGGCAACGCCGGCACGGGCCGATGGTAGGCAGTCGGTCGTGGAGGTAGGGCTGCGCGACCGGGTGCTGGCCGCCGTCCGAGCGCGCCGTGCGGTCGACGAGCGGGAGCGGCGCAGCCTCGCCGAGGTCGTCGACGCGTTCGGCCGGTTGACCGACCCGTTCGACCGGCACGCCGACCCGGTCCACGTCACCGGGTCGGGGCTGATCGTCGGGCGACGGGGGATCGTGCTGTTGCGGCATCGCCGGCTCGGCATCTGGGTCCAGCCCGGCGGCCACCTCGACGCAGGGGAGACCCCGTGGGCCGCGGCGCGCCGGGAGTCGGCGGAGGAGACCGGGCTGACCGTCGAGCTGGCCGACGTCCGCGCTGACGGCGTTCCGACGCTGGCCCACGTCGACGTCCATCCCGGCGGTCGTGGCCACACCCATCTCGATCTGCGCTACCTGCTGCACGCCGCCGGCGACTCGGACCCGCGGCCGCCGGCGGGGGAGAGCCAGGAGGTCGGCTGGTTCGCCTGGCCGGCGGCGATCGAGCGGGCCGATCCGGCCATGGTGGGCGTGCTGGCGGCGTTGGCTGCCGCCCAGCAGACGAACTTGCGTTCGTAGAACTTTCGTTCGATAATGGCGGGGTGGGCTTCAACAACCCGTCGTGGACGTGGGCCGAGCTCGAGGCGACGCTCTCGGGTCGCAGCCGCGGGCGCGACGGCCGGGCGCCCGGCAGCCCGTCGTGGAACGCCGGCGGCGACGGGCCGGCGTGGGGCCGCAAGCGCCAGCCGTTCGTCGCCCCACTAGACATCGCCGACGGCGTCGAGCGACACCCCGGTGCCGTGCCGTACGCCGAGCTGCACTGCCACTCCAACTTCTCGTTCCTCGACGGCGCCTCCCATCCCGAGGAGCTGGCCAGCGAGGCGGCCCGATTGGGGTTGGACGCGCTGGCGCTCACCGACCACGACGGGTTCTACGGCGTGGTCCGCTTCGCCGAGGCGGCCCGCGCCGTCGGGCTGCCGACGGTGTTCGGGACGGAGATCTCCCTGACCCCCGGCGTCGACGCCACCGCCCGCCTGGTCCTTGACGAGGACGCCACGCAGACCCAGGTGGCGACGGGCCGGGGGCCCGATTCCCACGCCCCCGATCCGCACACCTCGGGCCACCTGCTGCTGCTGGCCGACGGTCCGCAGGGCTACGCCCGGCTGGCCAGGGCGCTGAGCCTGGGCCACCTGGCGGGGGAGAAGGGGGCGCCGCAGTTCTCCTTCGCCGACGTCGCCACCACCGTCGCCGGTGACGCCTGGGTGCTGACCGGGTGCCGCAAGGGGGC
>JACCUL010000450.1 GCA_013811855.1 Acidimicrobiia bacterium | reverse complement strand
CCGCGAGGCCTAGAACCTCGCCGGCGCGACGGCCAGGCCCGCCGCCGTCGCCCCGCTGTGGAGCCGGCGATCCCAGACGGCGACCACGAGGCTCGGCCCGTCGATCGCCAGCGCGCTGGCGAGGTGCATCGCATCGGCGCCGCCGAGGGCGTGCCGCACCGCCAGACGCCCTGCGCTGGCCATCACCTCGGCCGTCAGCTCCACTGGTCGCACCGCGCCCCAGTAGCTGTCCCAGGCGCGGTGGGCGGCGGTGGCCTCCGCCATCGTGAGGTCGTGGTTGCGCTCGGCGGCGGCGAGCGCGGCGTGCACCTCGGGATGGGCGAGCCGGCTCGACACGGCCGCGTCGCATCCATCCCAGAGCTCGACCGCCAGGTCCGTCCCGGGCTCGTCGACGACGAGCTTCACGAACGCGCTGGCGTCGAAGTAGACGAGCGCCACTCGTCAGCGACGCTGCTCGCTGACCCGGTCGGCGACCGGCCGGCGGGGCGTCGGACGGCGGCTGCGTCCAGCGGACGGCCGAACCGGGCTGGCGGGACCGGCGATGACCCCGGCCCGTTTCAGGCGGTCGATCGTCGTGGATGACTCGACGCCGATCAGGCGGGCGACGGGAACCCCACGATCGGTGACGACGATCTCCTGCCCGTCGGACCTGTGAACCGCGTGTGAACAGAGCGCCGGGGCCATTGCCCGAGCGGACGGAGGTTCGTACGTTGGCGTTCGTGCCCACCACCGCGAGTTCGTGGCGGAAGGGCGGCGCCTGCCGTGGCGACGCCGCCGCCGACTTCTTCCCGCCGATGGCGCCCGAGCGCAAGCACGTCCGGCTCGCCCGCGAGCGCCGGGCCAAGAGCGTGTGCGCCGCCTGCACCGTGCGCGCCGAGTGCCTCGCCTATGCCATCGCCGCCGACGAGCGCTACGGCGTGTGGGGCGGGCTGACCCAGGACGAGCGGAGGCTGTTGGCCGACTCCGCCTGATCCGTCGGGTCAGCGCGGCGGCAACATCGGCCCGGCGATGCGGACGTCGCCGCGCCGGCGGGTGACGCCGCGCGCATCGAGCTCGACGAGCAGCGGCACGGCGTGCTTGCGGGTCGTGCCCGTGGCGTCGCGGAACTGCGCCACCGTGAAGCCGCCCGCATCGGCGTCCAACAAGAGGGCCGCCGCGCCCGCCGCGGCGTCCAATGCGTCGCGGTGGAACCATGTGTCGTCGCGCACGACCAGGTCGCCACGGCGGGCCAGCGCGTGGCGAGTGGCCGGCTCGACATCGCCGACGTCGGGCGGTGACATGCCACTCACCCGCAGGCGCTCGAGCACGGGATGCTCGATCAGCGGATCGGCGGCACCGGCCAGGCGCGCCCGCCCGGCGACGACCTCGATGTCGTCGATCCGATCGAACACGACGCGTTGCCATCCGTCGAGGCCGGCCGGGTCGAAGCCCGCCGGGCCGGCGGCATCGACGGCGGCCCGGAGCTCGGCGTCGGCGGACGCCAGCGTGGCGTCGTCGATGACCCACCGCCCGATGGTCGGCGCGCTGCGCTCGCCGGTCAGGCGTTCCAACTCGTCGACGTCGACCCAGCCCCGCTCGGCGACGACCCGCTCCACGCGCCGGTCGGGCCGGGCCTTGGACGCCGACAGCACCGGTTCGACGTCGAGCACCTCCCCGCCGCCGACCGTCTCGTCACGGCCGCTCTCACGCAGCACGAAGCGGTCGCCCGGCAGGAGCGGCAGCGGCACGGGGAGGTGCAACCGGACGGCGCCGGTGGCGCCGGGCGCGAGCTCACCGGCACCGAGCACGCGCACCCGCACGGCGTGCTCGCCCGAACCGATGTGGGCCAGGTACGCCCCGCGTCGCGACACCTCGTGGTCGAGGGCGGCGAGCACGGTCAGCGAGGCGTCGATGCGGTCCGTCAGATGCCATCGGTCGGCCGTGACCACGGCATCGCCCCGGGCCAGCTCGACCCGTTCGGCGCCGGCCAGGTTGAGCGCCACCCGATGACCCGGCGCCACCGAGTCGACGGGCTGCCCGAGCGTCTGGATCCCGCGCACACGAGCCCGCACGCCACCGGGGACCACGACCACATGGTCGGCGACCGCCAACCCGCCGTCCGTCAGCGTGCCGGTGACGACCGTGCCGCGACCGGTGGCGGCGAAGACGCGGTCGATCCACAGCCGCGGCCGCTGCCGGTCGATGCTCGGCGGGGTCGACGCCACGAGCGCGGCCAGTCGGTGGCCGAGCTCGTCGACGCCCCGGTCGGTCGGCACGGCGACGGGCACCACGTCGACGGCCGCCAGGAACGTCCCCGACAGTCGATCGGCGACCTCCAGGGCCGCCAGTTCGACGAGCTCCTCGTCGTCGAGCAGGTCGACCTTGGTGAGGGCGACGACGCCCCGCGCCACGCCCAGCAGTTCGACGATGCGCAGGTGCTCCTCGCTCTGGGGCTTCCAGCCCTCCGTGGCGGCGACGACGAACAGGCAGGCGCCGACGCCGTTGATGCCGGCCAGCATGTTGCGCAGGAACCGGACATGGCCGGGGACGTCGACGAAGCTGAGCACGGTCCCGTCGACGACCGTGTGGGCGAACCCGAGGTCGATGGTCAGACCGCGGCGGCGCTCCTCCTCCAGCCGGTCCGGGTCCGTACCGGTGAGCGCCCGGATGATCGACGACTTGCCGTGGTCGACGTGCCCGGCGGTGGCGACGACCGTCATCGCGTCACGATTCCTCGCCTGCGCGCGGCGGAGCGCCAGCGGAGGAGCGACCACCATCGGCCTGCGTGGCCGGGGAACGCAACGAACACAGCACATCGCTGAGCACGGCATCGTCGGCGGGGTCGACGGTGCGCAGGTCGAGGACCGTGGCGCCGTCACGCGCCCGCGCGATGACCGGCGGCCGGTGGGTCCGCAGCGCGCCGAGGTGGTCGCCATCCAACGTCACACCCCACGACGGGATCGTGCGGCGTGGCGCCGAGCCGGCGCCGGGCACGGCCTCCGTCTCGAGTGGCGTGATCGCCGGCCCGCCTCGCGCCGCCACCGACGCCGTGAGCGCCGCGG
>JACCUL010000446.1 GCA_013811855.1 Acidimicrobiia bacterium | reverse complement strand
AGCGACGTGTCGACGCCGTGCTGCTCCAGCGACTCCTGCAGGACCCGGCCCCTGGCCTCGACCTCGGCCCGGTTGACGGCCTGCGCGCCCGTCCGCCTGAGGACCGAGTTCGGTGGCAGCTTCCACTCCCCCATCTGGGCGCCCGGACCGGGATCGGCGGCGGGACCGACGCCCGGCATCGAGGAACGGCGCCGGCGCGGCGGGGCCGGCGGCTCGCCGAAGTCGTCGGCCGCGTCGTAGAGCGACGGGGGCGGCAGCTCTCCCACCGGCCGGCCGCGACGCAGGGACCGCGACGTGGTGTCGATCGCCGTGTCGCCGCGGTCGCTGCTCAGCGACGAGAGCTCGCGGAGGGCCTGGCGGGCGCTGCGGCCGAGCGGGCGGGCCACCGTGGCGACGCCTCGTCCGGTGCGGGCCGCCATGGTGCGCACCGAGGTCTGGGTGATGAGCAGCAGCCCGCCGAGCCCGAGGGCCAGCAGCACGACGACGGCTCCGGCCGTGGCGAGAAGGCCACGCATCGGCTCCGCAAACAGCGCGCCGATCCATCCGCCGCCACCGCCGACCTCCTCCAACGTGCCGAACCCGCGCGGCCCGGCGGCGACGTGCAGCAGGCCGAGCGCGGCCACGAATACGAGCGACCACCCGATGGCGAGGCGGAACGGGCTGGTCGACTGGCCCTTGCGGACGAGCGCCACGCCGCCGGCGACGAGCGCCAGAGGGACGCCGAAGCGACCGAGGCCGGTGAACCAGCCGACGAGCGTCTCGATCCCCCGACCGAGCGGGCCGGCCACGTCGAGGTAGATGGCCAGGCCGAGCACGATGCCGGCGCCGATCAGGCCGATGCCGAGGAACTCGTGCTCGCGACCCTCGACGGCCTGGCGCAACTCGGTCGTGGCCTGCTCGCGCCGCGTCGGTGCGGGTTCGCGGCGGGTGGATCGCGATCGGCCGGCCGGCCCATCGGCGGTGGCGCGACTCCGCGACGACGAGCGGTCCGTCGACGTGTCGCGGGCGCGCGACGAACGGGCCGTCGTGTTGCGCTTCTTCGACGGACCCCAGGTGGTCATGGCGCGATCCACCGTACCAAGGGGCGGTCAGCGGCCTCCGGGACCGTCAGTGGTCCACTCCGTGAGCGCCAGCAGCTCGTCGGCGGCGGCGGCCGGGGTGGTGACCCCGCGCCGCAGCTCGTCCTCGAGCGCCGGCAGGCGGTCCCGCACCGCTGGCGCGCCTCGGAACCGGTCCAGCAACCGGGCATCGATCGTCGCCCACATCCAGGCCACGTCCTGCCGCCGCCGCCGCTCCTCCCACGCCCCCGCCGTCTCGACGTGGCGACGGTGGGCGACGACGCGCTGCCACACCTCGTCGAGCCCGGTGCCCTCCAGCGCGCTGCACGTCAGCACGGGCGGCACCCACCCGTCGGCGCTCGGCGCCACGAGGTGGCGGGCCATCGTCAGCTCGCGGGCCGCGGCGTCGGCGTCGTGCACGTGACGGCCGTCGGCCTTGTTCACGGCGATCACGTCGGCCAGCTCCAACACACCGCGCTTGATGCCCTGCAGGCTGTCGCCGGTGCGGCCGAGCGTCAGCAGCAGGAACGTATCGACCATGCTGGCGACGCTCGTCTCGGACTGGCCGACGCCGACGGTCTCGACGAACACGATGTCGAAGCCGGCCGCCTCGACCACGACGATCGCCTCCCGTGTCGCTCCGGCCACGCCGCCGAGCACGCCGGCGTTCGGTGACGGCCGCACGAACGCGGCGTCGTCGACGGCGAGGCGGCCCATGCGCGTCTTGTCGCCGAGGATGCTGCCGCCGGTGCGGGTGGACGACGGGTCGACGGTGAGGACCGCGACGCGGTGTCCTTCCGCCGTCAGCCGGGCCCCGAGGGCGTCGAGGAACGTCGACTTGCCGGCGCCGGGCGGCCCGGTGACACCGATGCGGTGGGCGCCGCCGGCGTGGGGCGCCAGGCGCACGAGCAGGGCCCTGGCCTGTTCGCGGTGGTCGGGCCGGGTCGACTCGACGAGTGTGATCGCCCGGCCGAGCGCCGTGCGGTCACCGGCCAGCACGCCGCGCTCGTACGCGTCGACGTCGATCGGGGCCATCTCAGCCCTGATGGGTGCCGAGCCGGTCGAGCAGCTCAACGGCGGCCTCGGCGATCACGGTGCCCGGCAGGAAGACGGCGGCCGCACCGGCGTCGTGCAGCGGAGCCACGTCGGCCGGCGGGATCACGCCGCCGACGACGATCAGCACGTCGGGCCGGCCCAGCGCGGTCAGGGCATCGCGCAGCGCCGGCACGAGCATCAGGTGCCCGGCCGCCAGCGTGGACACGCCGACGACGTGGACGTCGGCCTCGACGGCCTGGCGAGCGACCTCCTCGGGCGTCTGGAACAGTGGGCCGACGTCGACGTCGAACCCCAAGTCGGCGAACGCCGTGGAGATCACCTTCTGGCCGCGGTCGTGACCGTCCTGGCCCATCTTGGCGACGAGGATGCGCGGCCGGCGGCCGTTGGCGGCGGTGAAATCCTCGATGCGCGAGCGGGCCTCGCCCACACCCGGCGCCTCGCCGACCTGCTCCCGGTACACGCCGGTGATCGTACGGATCGTCGCCGCGTGCCGGCCGAACACGTCCTCCAGGGCCGAGCTGATCTCGCCGACGGTCGCCTTGGCGCGTGCGGCGTCGATCGACAGTGCCAGCAGGTTCTCGTCGAGGCCGCCGCCGCCACGCGTGCCGTCGGCGATCGCCGTGGCGGCGACGGTCAGGCGCGCCAGCGCCTCGTCGCAGGCGACCTGGTCGCGCT
>JACCUL010000439.1 GCA_013811855.1 Acidimicrobiia bacterium | reverse complement strand
GTTGGAGGCGTCGGGGCATGAGGGAGCGTGGTCGGGTCGTCGCACGGGGTCGCCAGGCCGGCCTCGGCTCGAAGGCGGGCGGCGTCGAGCCGCCCGCGCTGCCGAGGCGACAGCTCGGCTCGGCTGGCGACGGGCTCGGCGTCGAGGCCGCTCATTTCGCCGAGTCCTTGTTGTGGGCGGCGGCCGTTGCCTCGACGGCGGCAGCCAGCACGGCGGGCAGAGCCTCAGGGTGATCACGTAGAACCGAGCGGACGTGGCCGAGGGCGACGGCGAGTCGTCGCCCTCCGGGGTCACGCGCCCACGACTGACGCTGACCGGCGCTGATGCGCTCGGCGGGGGTGGTTGCAGCCACGGAAGCAGCCTCCAGACGATGGAAGCCGTCTGGCTCCGGCTGGTAGGCGGCCCTCAGTCCGCCTCAGCGGATCGAAGGTCCGGGCACTCCCATCTGGAGGTCGCCTCTACTTGTAAAAAGTCCAAATCGCTGCGCCTTCGGTCGGCGCGGATAGGTAAACGCCGTGGCGGCGGCAGGCACTCGCCCCCCGGGCCGCGCAGCTCGCCTCGCTTCATGACCAACACGTATTCCAACTTGAGGTCACGCGCGACGTTGACGGCGTGGGCAGCTGCGTCCGCGGTGCTCGTCGGCTCGGCATCGCATCCTGGGCACGGCCCCAGCTTGAACCCGTTATCCAGACGGTCAACGGGTCGGCCCCGAATCGGCGGGCGGTGCCCCCCCGGGATTTGCCCTTCCCCCGGGCGCGCCGCATGAGTGCGTTGACCCGGATCGTCGCCGGATCGGCGGCCGTACCGCCAGGTGTCGTCGTCGAGCGCGTAGGTGATCAGCTCGCCGGCCGCCACCGCGACCTCGCCCATCAGCGGAGGCATAGAGACGCCCGGCGTGCGCGAACACCACTCGCAACGCAACCTCACAGCGACGCGCGCCCTCGGCGGTGCCGCGACCGGTCGCACCGATGTCAGACCACGCCGCCACCCGCCCAGACGTGCCCGTATTCGGCCTTCTAATTGACCGCAGAGCCGCGAGCACCCCTCGGGGGGCGGAGGTATCGGCCGGCCCTCTAGGCCAGCCATGACGCCCGCACCCTTTCGGGGCGGAACTTGGAGCCGGCTTTGTTGCCGACCGGGTCAATCGTCACACGGTCGATGAACAAGGCGATCACCGCGCGCTGCTGATCGAAGCTGAGGGCCGCCCACTTGGCGTCGTCGAGCTGCACGAGGTCCGGCGGTAACCGGTCCCCGGCGCCGACCGCCGCCAGGGCCGCCCGGTTCTCGCGGAGCCGTTCTTCGAGGGGGCCTCGGGCGCTGATCCATTCGGCCCGCCCGATCCGGCGGGCGCCGAGGTCGGCGGCGAGGTCGTTGAGAAGCTGTTCGTCTTCGGCGACCTCGGCGATCAGTCGGGCCGAGTCCTTGACGTGGCGTTCGGCCCGCACGATTGACAGGTTCGCCAGCTCGGCCGCGCCGAGGACGACGCCGTTCACGTAGTCGTCGACGGCGCCGGCGGTCGCCGTCATCCGGCCGCAGCCGGCCCGCTGCTTCTGGCAGACGTACTGCCGGCTGCGGTTGGGGCCGCGGCCGGCCCCGGTCATGCGGGCGCCGCACAGCCCGCACTCGACGAGCCCCGCCAGCAGCGTCTTGCGGGGGGTCGGACCGCGGCGGCGGCTGTTCAGCACGCCCTTCACCTGTTCCCATTTGCGTCGGTCGAGGATCGCCGGCCAGTCGGCGGGGGCGACCGGTTCGCCACCCGACGACGTCATGCCGATCATCCGGGGTGAGCTGAGGATCTGGTTGACGGTCGGCCCCGTCCAGCGTCCGCCGCGCACCGTCGGGATGCCCGAGGCGTTCAGCTCGGCGACGATCGACGACACCGAGCTGCCGGCGAGGATCGCCTGCGCCCAGCCCTCGATGAGCTTCGCCTCGGTCGTGTCGACGACGAGCCGGCCGTCGACGCGTTGGTAGCCGAACGGGCGGGGGCCGCCTGACGGCTTGCCGGTCTTGGCGTTGGCGGCGAGCTTCGAGCGGATGCGTTCGCCCATCTGCTCGGACTCCATGCGGGCCATGGCGCCGAGAATACGGGCCGTGACGCGGCCTCCCGAGGTTGACAGGTCGATGTGGCCGGCTCGGAGCGCCGACACGTACACGCCGGTCGCCTCGATCAAGTCGACGAGGTCTTCCAGCTCCCGCGGGTGGCGGGTCAGCCTGGACATCTCGGTCGACACGACCACGTCGCACTCGCCGGCGCGCACGGCGTCGAGCAACGCCGAGTAACCGGGCCGCCTTCTGCCCTTGAAGGCGCTCATGTCGTTGTCGGAGAACTCGCGGCCGTGCACCCAGCCTTGACGTTCAAGGTGGTCGCGGAGGGCGGCACGTTGGCGCGCCACGCCCAGCTCGTCGCCGTCGCGGTCGGAGCTGATCCGCAGGTACGTGAACGCAGGTACGTGAACGCAGGTACGTGAACGCGATCTTCGCCGCCTCGACCGTCAGAGCGGTCACAGCAGGCCGCCGGGTCGGTTTCGGCGGGTCGGGGGGGTTACGGTGACGGTCGCCATCGGGGTCTCCTTGTCCTCGTGGTCGGGACGTCGACCTGATCCGTCGGCGGCCCACTCATGACGTATCTAGAGTCTATTATATGCACCGAGAAGGTGGCCAAGGAACTCACGGTCGACGGGAAGTGAGCACGGCGACCTCCTCGAGCATGTTGGAGCTGCTCAACGGGTTCGTCGTCGAGCTGCGCAACGCCGGGCTGCCGGTCAGCCTGACCGAGAACCTCGACGCCATGGAGGCGGTGCAGCACATCCCGATCGACGACCGCCAGGCGTTCAAGTACGCGCTCGGCGCCACGCTGGTCAAGAACAACGCCCACTGGCGGGCGTTCGAGACGG
>JACCUL010000432.1 GCA_013811855.1 Acidimicrobiia bacterium | reverse complement strand
TTCGTCTGGCTTGTGGTTGTTGGGGCAACCAAAAGCCTGACGAGGACGAGTCGAGGGCGGTGGTGAGGATGCTGATCACGTGGTCAGGACGGCGAGTGACGTCCCGCCATGTGAACTCCAGCACCCGACGCCCGACGTCACGCAGCTCGTTGCGCCGCTGGGCGTCCCGGCTGCGATCGGCATCCGATGCGTGGCCGTGCTGTCCGCTGACCTCGACCACGAGGTCACGCTCGTCGAAGCAGAAGTCGACGCGAGCGAACGTGCGCGTCCCGCGCCGGTGGATGACCTGGGTCCGGGGTCGAGGCAAGCCGGCCCGGCGAACCAGCGCCAGGAACAGTCGCTCCAGCCTGGTGTGCCCGCCCGAGTCCTCCAACAGGACGTCGAGGAGTCGGCAGCCCCACCTCCCTCGGCCCCGCAAGTCAGCCAGTCGTGCGGCGAGAGTCACCGGTGAGCTGGCACCGGTTCGCACCGCCGAATCGATCGCCGCCTCGAGGCGGATTGCCGGGATGCGCAGCCGAGCCACGTCGATGATCGTTCTCGTGGCCGACGTGCAGGCGAACCCGTCGACCGTCACGCGGTCGAGGCGACCGAGCACCTCAGTGGAATGGACGGTGAACGGGCACGCCGCACTTCGACGCGACCGGATCACCGTGAACTCGACGGCGTCCGGACGGGCGCGGTCGAAGCGGTGGAGTCTGGCGGCTGCTTCGTGGCTGACCAGTGCTCCGGGTCCGAGGCACAGCAATCCCAGCCGCAGATCGCGCTCGATCGAGGCCGGCGAACCGACCACGCCGTAGACGTTGCGGGCCATCAGCTCGAGCTGCCGGCTCTCGACGAGGTGACGACGCGCGCCTCGGCTGACGCCGTGCTCAGCCAGATCGGCCAGCGACAGCAGGCCGTATTGCTCCGCGGCCCGCTGCGCCAGCCCACCTT
This sequence comes from Acidimicrobiia bacterium, assembly GCA_013811855.1. Classification (GTDB taxonomy): domain Bacteria; phylum Actinomycetota; class Acidimicrobiia; order Acidimicrobiales; family Ilumatobacteraceae; genus JALZMG01. Next base: position 1,307 of record JACCUL010000432.1, on the reverse strand, counting down.
CCATGCCCGTCATGGGTGTTCCTCGCCGGCTGGAGCGGAACGTCGTCGTCTGCGTCAGGGATGTGGCTGTCATGGCGACCACAACCCAGACGAAGACGGTCAGCGGTGGTGGCTCTGTCTGATCGGGCGGAGGGCGGCGTCGGCGAGGTGGTCGGCGACGGTGCGGACGTGGACATCGGGGCCGGTGATCAGGCCGACGGTGACGCGGAGGTGGTCCTCGTCGGGGCGGACCAGGAAGGGGTCGCCGGGGGCGACGCCGATGCCGCGCGCGGCCAGGGCGACCGTCGCCGAACGCTCGTCGGCCACCGTCACCCAGAGGTTGATGCCGTCCCGCCCGGTCACCCCGACGCCGCGGTCGGTCAGCGTGTCGACGGCGACCGCCCGGCGCCGGGCGTACGTGGCCGTCGCCGTCGCGAGGCACTCTGCAGTGCGGGGATCGCGCAGCAGCTCGACGAGCAGCGCCTGCAGGATGCGGCTCGACCACCCCGGCCCGAGCAGCCGCCGGTTGGCGACCGCCGTCACCACGTCACCGGCCCCGCCGACAGCGGCCAGCCGCAGGTCCGGCCCGTGGCTCTTGGAGTAGCTGCGGATGTGCACCGTCCGCTCCGGCATCCACCGACCGACGCTGACGAGCGGCGCGGCCGAGATGTCGTTGGCGTGATCGTCCTCGATCACGAGCGCCTCGTGCGCGGCGAGGACGGCGGCCAGCTCGGCGGCGCGGGACGTGGAGATCGACGCGCCGGCGGGGTTCTGAGCCCGGGATTGCAGGAACACCGCCCGGGCGCCGGGCACGGCGGCGGCCAGCCCGTCGACGTTCGGCCCGCCGTCGTCGACGTCGACGCCCACCACGTCGCACCCCATCTGCTCGAGCAGGTCGAGCAGGGGTGGGAACGTGGGGTGCTCGACGACGACCCGGTCGCCGAGCCGCAGCACGACGGCGGCGACCCGGTCGAGCGCGTCCATCGCCCCGTCGACGACGGTGAACGCCTCGGCCGGGAACGGCCACGACGCCACCAGCTCCTCCTCCAGGTCGGGCAGCACCGGGTGGTCGAGATAGCTCGATGTCAGCGATTGCGTGCCGACCCGGCTGACGGCGGGCCCGAGGTCGGGGAGCAGCGCGGGGTCTGGCGTGCCCGAGGAGAGGTCCAGCGCGAAGTGCCCGGAGCCCCCGGTGATGCGCCGGTAGCGGCGCGGCCCGCCAGGCCCGGTCGGTGAGCGGACGTACGTGCCGTTGCGGCCCCGGGCCTCGATGGCGCCGACGCCGGCGAGGCTGCGCCACGCTTCGCTGACCGTGGTCGGCGAGACGC
>JACCUL010000429.1 GCA_013811855.1 Acidimicrobiia bacterium | reverse complement strand
GTCCAACCCGAGCGCCCAGCCGGTGGCGAAGCCGGCGAAGAAGGCGTCACCGGCGCCGTTCGCATCGACGATGCGCAGGGCCCGCACCGCCTCGACCTCGACCCAGCCGGCGTCGGTGAGGACCGAGGCCCCGGCCGAGCCGTGCGTGCAGATCACCGCTCGGCACCCGGCGGCGACCCGCGCCGCGGCGAACGACCGCCAGTCCGGCAGTGCGATCGAGCTGAGCTGCAGGTACGACGCAGCCTCGACGAAGTCCTCGTGGTAGGGGTTGGCGCCGTCGTAGTCGTGGATGTCGATCCACAGCTCGACGCCGGCCTCGGCCAGGAGCGGCAGGAACCCACGACAGTGCTCGAAGATCGTTAGGACGACGAGGTCGGCGCCGACCGCCTCGGGGACGAGCGCGGCGTGGTCGACGGCGAGATCGAGCGATCCGGGGTTGGCGAAGATGGAGATGCGCTCGCCGTGCGGTTCCATGATGTTGACGTGCTGCATGGTCCCGGCGGGATCGTGCTCGGCGAGCAGCCGCACGCCGGCGCCGGCCAGGCCTGATCGCACCTTGGCGCCGTGCTCGTCGTCGCCGAGGAGGGCCCACAACGTGACGTCCCAGCCGAGCCGGCGCAGGTTCAGCGCCTTCCCGGCGCCGCTCGACCCGATCGCCTCGTGCGTGGCCGTGGCAACCATCGTCTGCGGCGTCGGGCCCGGCAACGAGGGCACGGTGACCATCCGGTTCCACGACGCCCCGCCGAGGACCAGCGCGTTCACGGGGACCCGGTCCCGGCCGGCTCGGGCCGCGGCACGCTCACGACCCCGATCGTAGGGACGGCAACCGGGACCGGCCCGGATCGTGACGAATCTCAGGCGTCGTCGAACACCGGCCCGCTCAGGTACTTGAACCCGGAGTCGACCTGGATGGTGGCGACCGCCCGCACACCCTCGGTCACGAGTCGAACCCCAGGCCGAGGCGATCGAGGGTGCGCAGCCAGAGGTTGCGTCGGCCGCTGCGGTCCTCACGGTCGAGGGACCAGCGGGTGGCCTGGATGCCGAGGAAGCGGAACGGCTCGGGCGGGAAGGGCAGCGGTTTGTCGCGCACGAAGTTCGTGGACGTGGCGACGCTGGGCGCGCCGTCGAGCAGGTCGAGCATCACGGCGCCCCCGAAGCGGGTCGACGCCACGCCGAGCCCGGTGTAGCCGAGCGCGTACGCGACACGGCCGGAGATGGCCGTACCCCAGAACACGCAGAAGCGACTGCACGTGTCGATGGCCCCGCCCCAGATGTGGCTGAAGCGCACCCCGTCGAGTTGCGGGAACGTCTGGAAGAAGTGCCGGCTCAGCTTGGCCCACGTCTCGGGGCGGCTCTCCAGCTCGGCCGACATCCGCCCCCGCCAGTAGTAGATGGCGTCGTAGCCGCCCCAGAGGATCCGGTTGTCGGACGTCAATCGGTAGTAGTGGAACTGGTTGGGGATGTCAGAGAGGCCTTGCCGGTTGGCCCACCCGACGCTCGCCAGTTGCGATCCGGTCAGTGGCTCGGTGACCATGCAGTAGTCGTACACCGGGGCGATGTAGTGGCGCAGCCGGCGCAGCAGCGGCTTGAAGGCGTTCGTGCCGAGGGCGACGCGAGCGGCGCGGATGTCGGCCAGCGGCGTCTTGACGAGCACGCCGACGCCGTCGCGTTCGAGCGCCGTAGCCCTCGTGTCCTCGTAGATGCGCACCCCGAGCCGTTCGGCGGCCGACTTCAGCCCCCAGGCCAGGCGGGCCGGGTCGACGAGCGCGGCCCGGCCGATGCGCAACAGCCCGCCGGTGTACGTCGGCGAGTCGACCTCGGCGCGCATCTGGTCGGCGTCGAGCAGGCGGGCGTCCTGGCCGAGTCGGCGCAGGACCTCGGCGTCGTCGGCGAGCTCGGCCAGGTAGCTCGGGGCGTGGACGGTCGTCGCCACGTCGATGACGCCGGTGCGCTCGTAGTCGCAGTCGATGTCGTAGCGGTGGATGGCGTTCTCGATGGCGTCGAGGTTCTCCAGCCCGAGCTGCTCGAGCAACTCGACCTCGTCGGGGAACCGCTCCTGGCCGTTGGCGACGCCGTGCGTGAGGGACGACTCCATGAAGCCGCCGTTGCGTCCGCTGGCCGCCGAGCCGACCGCCGCGCCCTCGACGAGCACGACGTCTCGCGACGGGTCGCGCTCCTTGGCGATGATCGCCGTCCAGAGGCCGGTGTAGCCGCCGCCGACGATGCACAGGTCGCAGTTCTCGTTGCGGACCAGGGTCGGGTTGGTGTCTGATCCGTCGACGTCGTCGTACCAGTACGGGAACTGGTCGGCGTTGGCGATGGCGTCCAGATGGCGGCGGTCGTCGTCGGGCAGCATCAGATCACCGGGCCGGGAGTGTAGAGAGCCGAGCCCGACCGGCGCAGCGACAGGTGGTCCGCGTGTCGTGCTCTACGGTGGCCGGCCGTGGACCTGGGCATCGCGGGACGGCGCGCCGCCGTCGCCGCGGCATCCGGCGGATTGGGCTTCGCCTCGGCGCGAGCGCTGGCGACCGAGGGCGCGCTCGTGGCCATCTGCGGACGCGAC
>JACCUL010000420.1 GCA_013811855.1 Acidimicrobiia bacterium | reverse complement strand
CCCCGCCAGGTGAACCGGTCGATGCGGTCAAGCGCTCGAGCCATGGTCTCGCTCACGGCGTCCTCAGCGGCCTCGTCGCTCCACAGGCGCCGGCGGGAGTACCCGTACAACCGCCGGTAGGCGTGTCGGTAGAGCGCCTCCCAGGCGTCCGGATCGTGCTGGCGGGCACGCGTGACGAGCATCCGCAGTGCGCCCTCGTCCGCCACGGCCGGCACCGTAGTCGTCGTCGGCGGACGAGGGTGGCCCCGACTCAGCCCTGGGCCGGGGGAATCGCCAAGTCCACGACCTGCCTCGGGAACGCACCGACCTCCGACGCCCGGCCGGTCAGCAGGTCGACGCCGTACAGCCGTGAGGCGCGGCTCGAGCTGAACACGGAGAAGGCCTCGTTGCCGACGGCCGTCGACCCGTCGAGGAAGGCGTAGATGTCGAAGCCGACGCCGCCGGAGGCGTTGACCCCGAGCGTGCCGGTCGGGTTCAGGCTGCCGGAGTTGGCGGGGGCCTGGATGACGACCTGATCGGTGGTCGAGCTGATGTCGAACAACGTCGTCGCCGTGGCGGTGTCGGCGTCGTTGTTGGTGTAGGCGGCACCCGACACGCCGGTGATCGGCGAGACGACGGGCGGGCCGACGGTGTTCAACGCCCCGTCGACGGTGGTCATCCCGTCGTCGACGTTGGCGCGCAGGTTCTGGCCGCTGTCGGAGACGATCCGGAGGCGGTCGACGGTGGGGTTGAAGTCGACGTCGAAGCGGGCGCCCTCGAGCGGCACGCTGAGGCGGCCGACCAGCGACACGGAGGCCGAATCGGCGTCGACGGTGTACACGCCGCCGTGATCGCCGAGGCCGTAGAGCACGCCGTCGGCCGGCCGGTAGTTGATGCCGACGACCCGGGAGTCGCCGTCGAAGCCGTCGAGGACGGCGATGGTGACGGCCCCGCCGGGGTTCTCGGTGTCGAAGCACACCAGCCCGCTGCCCGGCGGTCAGGCCGTAGGCGTCGAGCCCGCCGCCGTGGAACGCGGCGTCGCAGGCTGCGGACCCGCCGGTCGAGGTCGCGGGCCGGGCGCCCGCGGTGAGGGGGCGAGTACGGTGGCCGTGAGACCGGCCAGGGCGGCGAGCGTCGGGATCATCGCGGAACGACGTGACATGTGGTTTCCCTTCGTGAGCGGCACCCGCGGTGCCGTTGTGTCCTCATCTATGCGTCGAGGGCCACCGGTTGTCACAGATTCGGTGGGCTCCGGGCGTTACGGAGCGGCCTCCGGCGGCGCCGCCGACCAGCCCTCAGGGTTGTCCTCCACGAGGTGCTCGACGACTCGGCCGTCGACGGCGTCGACGAGGACCAGGCCCCGGCGGACGGGCGGGTCCTCGGCCGAGTAGCACAGCACCCGCCACGTCGGCCGGCTGCGCACCCCGCGCCACACCTGCTGGGCCGAGGCGTGGCCGACGGGGAACCCGACGGCCTGCTGGGCGGCGACCAGCGCCTGGCGCTCGTCGACGTGCATGCGCCAACCCGACGTGATCGACAGCAGGGCGACCACCACGAGCGCGCCGGCCGCCCACAGCCAGCCCTCGTTGACGAGGGGCGACGAGTCCCGCCCGAGCACCCAGATCGCCGCGCATCCGGCGGCGATGGCCAGGTACAGCACGCCCGGGATGCGCCGGCGCGAGTTGTCGGGGAACCGGTACGGCCCGACGTACCCGGCGGCGTTCAGGTCGTCGGGCAGCTCGTCCCGGTGCTCGTGCCCCTCGGTCATCGGCGAGAACGCTCGGTGCGGGCGGGCCAGTGCGCCCGCAGGCGGGCCGCGGTGTCGGGCAGCGCTTGCGGCAGGGTCCTCGTGTTGGCCGTGGCCGTCATGAAGTTCGAGTCGCCGGTCCAGCGCGGCACGACGTGGACGTGCAGGTGGTCACTGACGCTGCCGCCGGCCGGGCGCCCGAGGTTGAGCCCGACGTTGACCCCCTCCGGCGACATCGCCGCCTTCAGCGCGATCACGGCATCGGTGACCGTCGCCCACAGCTCGGCGGCCTCCTCGGCGGTGAGCGCTTCGAGGTCGCCGACCTCGCGGTACGGCAACACCATGACGTGCCCGACGGAGTACGGGAAGGCGTTGAGGATCACGAAGCAGCGCGGCCCGCGGTGGACGATGTGCGTCTCGTCGTCGGGCAGGCCGGAGCCGAGGATGCGGGTGAACACGCTCCCCCGCCCGCTGGCGACGTCGTCCTCACCGACATCACCTTCGGCGCCGGTCACGTACGACGAACGCCACCCGTTCCAGAGCCGTTCGAGCACTCGTGCCTCAGGCTTGCAGGGCGCCGGCGGTGGCGAAGGCCACCTCGTCGGCGAAGCGCTCGACGAACACCCCGAGGTCGACTCCCCGCTCGACCTCACCACCGCGAGGGTTGACGCCGACGGTGCCAGCGACCACGTCGTCGTCGCCGACGACGAGCACGTACGGCAGCTTCTCCAGCTTGGCGGCGCGGATCCGCTTGCCCAGCGGATCGCCCGCTCCGACCAGGTCGACGCGCCCGCCGGCCGAGCGGACGCGGTCGGCGACCTTCTCGGCGTACTCCTCGTGCGCCGTCGACACCGGCAGCACGCGCACCTGGACCGGCGCCAGCCACGTCGGGAAGGCGCCTGCGTAGTGCTCGATGAGGACGCCGAAGAACCGCTCCACCGAGCCGAACAGGGCCCGGTGCAACATGATCGGGCGATGCCGGGCGTTGTCGGCGCCGACGTACTCCAGGCCGAAGCGCTCGGGGTGGTTGAAGTCGTACTGGATCGTCGAGAGCTGCCACGTGCGACCGATGGCGTCGCGCACGTCGATGTCGATCTTCGGCCCGTAGAACGCCGCATCGCCGTCCTTGAGCTCGTACTCGAGGCCGTGACGATCGAGGGCCCGTCGGAGGGCCTCCGTGGCCGCGTCCCAGTCCTCGTCGGCGCCGACGTACTTCTGCGGGTCCTTGGTCGACAGGTTGAACGTGAACTCGTCGAAGCCGAAGGCCCGCAGCACCGAGAGCACGAAGTCGAGCAAGGAGGTGATCTCGTCGGACGCCTGCTCCGGCGCGCAGTAGATGTGGCTGTCGTCCTGCGTGAACCCGCGGATGCGCATCAGCCCGTGCAGCGTGCCGGCCCGCTCGTAGCGGTACACGGTGCCGAGCTCGAACAGGCGCAACGGCAACTCCCGGTAACTGCGCGGCCGCGACCGGTAGACCAGGCAATGCATCGGGCAGTTCATCGGCTTCATGTAGTACGTGCCGTTGTCCATCTCCATCGGCGGGTACATGCCGTCGGCGTACCAGTCGAGGTGGCCGCTCGTCTCGAACAGCTGAGACTTCGACAGGTGCGGCGTGTACACGAACTGGTAGCCGCCGCGCTCGTGGCGCGCCCGGCTGTAATCCTCCATCAGCTTGCGCACGATGGCGCCTCTCGGGTGCCAGACGGCCAGGCCGCCGCCGAGCTCGCTCGGGAAGCTGAGCAGATCGAGGTCGGTGGCCAGCCGCCGGTGATCGCGCTTCTCGGCCTCGGCGAGCTGTTCCAGGTGGGCCTGCAGGGCCGCCGCGGACTCCCACGCCGTGCCGTAGATGCGCTGCAGCATGGGGCCCTTCTCGTTACCCCGCCAGTACGCGCCGGCGACCTTCTGCAGCCGGAAGTGACCGAGACGACCCGTCGACGGGACGTGCGGGCCCTTGCAGAGGTCGACGAACTCGGGCGTGTTGCGGTACACGCTGACGACGTCGCCGGCGGCCACCTCCCCGCGGTCGAGATCGTCGTCAGCGGCATCGGCGGCGGCGCGGACCCGCTCGATGATCTCCCGCTTGTACGGCTGGTCGGCGAACACGTCGAGCGCTTCGACGGGCGTCAGCTCGGCCCGCTCGAACGGTTGGTCGGCGGAGATGATCTCGCGCATCCGGGCGTCGATCGCCGCCAAGTCGTCGTCGCTGAACGTGCGCCCGTCGGGCAGGTCGAAGTCGTAGTAGAAGCCGTGCTCGATCGCCGGGCCGATGGAGAACTTGGCGCCGGGGAACAGCTGCGTGACGGCCTGGGCCATGACGTGCGCCGTCGAGTGGCGCAGCACGTGAAGCCCGGCTGCGCTGTCGTCGGTGATGATGGCGATCCGCGCTCCGTCGTCGAGCGGTCGGGTGAGATCGACCTCGCCGCTGACCTGCGGGCTCGTCACCTTCGCCGCGACGGCGGCCTTGGCCAGGCGGCGTCCGATCGAGGCGGCCACGTCGCCGGCGGTGGTGCCGGCCGGGTACTCCCGGGCCGAACCGTCGGGAAGCGTGATCGTGATCGGCGTGCTCATCGAGCGGGAGTCTACGAGTGGGGCTGCGGGCGACCCCGGGCCGTATCTCGACCGCCGTCAGCTGGCGGTGCCCACCAGCTCGCCCTGCGGCACGGCGGGCTCCGTCGCGTCGGTCACCGACGCCGGGCGGGCCGTCTCGCGCTCCTCGGTCGCCGGCGCCTCGCCGGCGTAGTGGTCGACGTACTGCTGCCCGGTCAGCTCGCGGATCTCGAACATCACCTCGTCGGTCATCGACCGCAAGGCCAGGCGCCGCTCGGGCCGGGCCAGGTAGCGCTCGGGCCGGACGGGGCGGCCGATCGTGATCGAGCACGAGCCCCGGAACGGCACCGGCGCCTTGGCCCCCGGCGGCTGGATCGTGTCCGTCCCGGTGATGCCGACGGGGAAGATCGGGCAGCCGATGTCGAGCGCCAGGCGGGCCGCGCCGGTGCGCCCGCGGTGGAGCACGCCGTCGCGGCTGCGCGTGCCCTCGGGGAAGATGCCGAACAGCTCGCCCCGGCGCAGCACGGCGGCGGCGGTCTCCAGTGCGGCGAGCGACTTGCTGCCCCCCGAGCGGTCGATGGGGATCATGCCCATGGCCGGGAACAGGATCTTGGTCTTCCACGAGTCCATGTACTCGGCCTTGCCGACGAAGCTGATGTTGCGCGGCAGGGTCAGCATCAGGAACGCCGAGTCGAGGAACGAGATGTGGTTGGGGCAGAGGATCGCCGGGCCGTCGGCGGGCAGCCCCTCGTAGCCACTGGCGTCGATCCGCCACAACCGCCGGGCGATCGGGCCGAGCAGGCGCCGTGAGCGCGCCTGCGCTTTCCCTGCTCCCTGTGCGGCGACCACGGCGGTCACTGTACGCGGGACATGTGTCCCCGGCTTGAGCGCCAGGTCACAGCGGTGTGCACAGCACGCGCACGGTCAGGGCAACGCGACGCCGAGCACGGTGGCGGCGGCCGTGACGTCGCCCCCGGCGGCGGCGGCGACGTCGATGGCGGCGAGCGCGGCGGGGGTGTCGAGGTCGTCGTCGAGCGCGAGGCGCACCTCGTCGACGGCATCGCACGACGATCCACCGACACTGGCCCGCCACCGCTCCAGCCGGTCGGCCGAGCTGGGCATCAACGCGTCGTCCCACTCCCACTCGGTGCGATAGTGGTGGCCGATGATGCCGATGCGCACGGCCATCGGGTCGTACTCGGCCCGCAGGGCGTCGACGAAGACGAGGTTGCCGAGGCTCTTGGACATCTTGGCCCCGTCCTTGGCGATCAGCGCCGTGTGCATCCAGTGGCGCACGAACGGCTCACCGGTGGCCGCCTCGGACTGCGCCCGCTCGCACTCGTGGTGCGGGAAGATGAGGTCGGTCCCGCCGCCGTGGAGGTCGATCGTCGTGCCGAGCTCGCGCAGGGCCAGCGCGCTGCACTCGATGTGCCACCCCGGCCGGCCCGGCCCCCACATCGTGTCCCAGCTCGGTTCGTCGGCCGCCGACGGCTGCCACAGCACGAAGTCGAGGGGGTGCCGCTTGTCCGGGTTGTCGACGTCGCCGCCCCGTTGGCGGGCGAACGCCAGCATCTCGTCTTCGGTGTAGTTGCCGACAGAGCCGAATGAGCCGAACCGCGACACGTCGAAGTACACGGCGCCCGCAGCCTGGTAGGCGAAGCCGCGGTCGAGCACCATGCCGATGAAGCCACGGATGTCGGGGATCGCCGAGGACGCCCGCGGCGACGACGACACCGGGAGCATGTTGAGCGCCTCCATGTCCGCTTCGAAGCGGGCCTCCTCGGCGGCGGCGAGGTCGAGGTAGTGCACACCGAGCTGGCGGGCCTTGGCGAACAGCGGATCGTCGACGTCGGTCACGTTGCGCACACACGTCACCGTGTGTCCACGGTCGATGAGCCGCCGCTGCAGCACGTCGTAGGCGAGGTAGGTGGCGGCGTGCCCGAGGTGGGTGGCGTCGTAGGGGGTGATGCCGCACGTGTACATCAGCACGTGGTCACCGGGCTCGAACGACACCACCTGGCGTCGCGCCGTGTCGTAGAGGCGCATCGGCGACGCCGGCGTCATGCCGGGTCCGGTGCCGGTTCGGTCGCCCGTGGCGGCGGCTCCCGCGGGTCGCGCTTGATCCCGGTCAGCTTCGGGGCGACGCGGGTGCGGTAGCGGACGTTGAGCTGCAGGAGTACGGCCGTG
>JACCUL010000417.1 GCA_013811855.1 Acidimicrobiia bacterium | reverse complement strand
CCGCGGCGGCGAACCGCGGACCGCGCCGACGGCCGGGACCCGGTGCCGACGGCGACATCGGCGGGAGGGAGGGTGCCGATGCGCGCCACCCGGCGGGGGGACCGGGTGGTATGGGGGGAGCGGTGGGAGCCGGAGGTGTGGCTGCCCGGCCGACCCACGCCGACGGTGGTGGGGACAGCGGTGGACCGACAGGCGGTGTCGTCGGTGCGGTCGGCGGGGTCGGCTCGGGCATGACCCCACGATGCGCCGGTCGGGTCAGAGCCGGTGGGGAGGAAGGTGAGAACCGGGCGAGAACATTCCCGGTCCGGCGTCAGGCGTGAGTACGGCGGGACTGGAGGAGTTCGCCTCAGCGGGGCACCGCCACCACCTGGTTGCTGCGCCGGGCCGCAACTACCGTGCCGGCATGACCGTCACCGTCGATCTCAAGCCCCGGTCGCGCGACGTCACCGACGGCATGCAGCGGGCCCCGGCGCGGGCCATGCTGCGGGCGATCGGGCTGACCGACGACGACTGGCCGAAGCCGCAGATCGGCATCGCCAACTCGTGGAACGAGATCACACCGTGCAACATGACGCTGCGTGTCCTCGCCGAGCACGTGAAGGCGGGGATCCGCCAGGCCGGCGGCGTGGCGATGGAGTTCGGCACGATCACGGTGTCCGACGGCATCTCGATGGGACACGAGGGCATGCGGGCCTCGCTCGTCAGCCGGGAGGTCAGCTGCGACTCGGTCGAGACGGTCGTCCACGCCGAACGTCTCGACGGCTTCGTCGGCATGGCCGGGTGCGACAAGAGCATGCCGGCCATGCTGATGGCGGCGGCCCGTCTCGACCTGGCGAGCGTGCTCGTCTACAACGGCTCGATCCTGCCCGGCCACCACGACGGACGGGCGCTCGACGTCACGAGCGTCTTCGAGGCCGTCGGGGCGTGCGCCGCCGGAACGATCACGCCTCACGAGCTGGATCAGATCGAGCGGGCGGCGTGCCCGGGCGAGGGCGCCTGCGCCGGCATGTTCACCGCCAACACGATGAGCTCGATCGGCGAGGCGTTGGGCATGAGCCTGCTCGGCTCGGCCTCGCCCCCGGCCGTCGACGAGCGCCGCCGCGACGACGCCCACCGGGCCGGCCAGGCCGTCGTGCGCATGCTCGAGCTCGGCGTCACACCGCGACGGGTGATGACCAAGGCGGCGTTCGAGAACGCCATTGCCGTCACCTCGGCGCTCGGCGGGTCGACGAACGCCGTGCTCCACCTCCTCGCCATCGCCAACGAGGCCCGCGTCCCGCTGGAGCTGGACGACTTCAACCGCGTCGCGGCGCGGGTGCCGCACATCGCCGACATGAAGCCGGGCGGCAAGTTCCACATGAACGACCTCGACGGCGTCGGCGGGGTCCCGGTCGTCCTGCGCCACCTGCTCGACGCCGGCCTGCTCGACGGCGACGCGCTGACGATCACCGGCCGCACGATGGGCGAGGAGTTGGAGGCGCTCGACCCGGCGGCCCCTGACGGCGTCGTCGTCCATCCGCTCGACGCGCCGATCCACGCCCAGGGCGGCATCAACGTCCTGACCGGCTCGCTGGCGCCGCGCGGTGCCGTCGTCAAAGTGGCCGGCCTGTCCTCCGAGCAACTGCGGTTCGAGGGCCCGGCGCGCGTGTTCGACGGTGAGGACGGCGCGATGGAGGCGATCCTGGCCGGGGAGATCGAGCCGGGGACCGTGCTGGTGATCCGCTACGAGGGGCCCAAGGGCGGACCGGGCATGCGCGAGATGCTCGCCGTCACCGGCGCGCTGAAGGGTGCCGGCCGGGGCGCCGATTGCGCGCTGATCACCGACGGCCGCTTCTCGGGCGGCACCTGGGGGTTCTGTATCGGGCACGTGGCGCCCGAGGCCGTCGACGGCGGGCCGATCGCGTTCGTCCGCGACGGCGATCGCATCCGCATCGACGTGGCGAGCACGTCGCTCGACCTGCTGGTCGACGACGCCGAGCTGGCGTCACGGCGCGCCGGCTGGACGCCGAACGCGCCGCGCTACACCAGCGGGGTGCTCGGCAAGTACGCCCGGTTGGTGCAGGGCGCCGAGACGGGCGCCATCACCAACCTGTGAGGGCGGTCAGCGGCGGTCGTTGCGCGGGGCGCGGGGACGGGCCTCGTTGACGGTGATGGCCCGACCCTTGAGCTGGGCGCCGGTGAGCTCGTCGATCGCCTTGCGGGCGTCGTCGTCGCTCATCTCGACGAACCCGAAGCCACGGGAACGGCCGGTCTCGCGGTCGGTGATGACCTGGGCGGAGGTGACGATGCCCACACGGCCGAACATCTCGGCCAGCTCGTCAGACGTCGTTGAGAAGGGCAGGTTGCCCACGTACAGGTTGATGACAGTTCCTCCGTGTCACGGACCGCCCCTCCGGCGGCGCCTGGATGGTACCCGTGCGGCGACGGGTCGGGACGGGTCAGATCTCCGAGACCCGCCGACGGTCGCGGCGGCCGACTCCCCACAGGGCCCGCCATCCGATGAAGAACCCGCCGAGCACGAGCGCGGTGACGATGGCGAACGAGAGCGCCACGCCGCGATCCCACGCCACGCGCCGCAGGACGAGGCCGACGATCACCGTGGCCGCGGCCACGACCGCGCCGGTCGTGATCGTGATCGGGGCGCGTCGGGCCGGGACCCACGCCAGCCACCCGGCGGCGAGCCCGATCAGGAACGGTGCGGCGACGCCGAGGAT
>JACCUL010000368.1 GCA_013811855.1 Acidimicrobiia bacterium | reverse complement strand
GTTGCGGCCCGATGTCGAGCGCGTCGGTCGGCTGGCCCGCCGCGTGCTCGACGCCACCGACGTCACGGACGCCACCGACGCCGTGGCCGAGCTGTGCGTCCACCTGCGGCGGTACCGGACGTACCTGCCTGACGACTCCGCCGGCCGCGCCGCGCTGGCCGAGGCCGGTGCCGACGCCGGAGCCGCCCGGCCGGACCTCGCCGCCACAATCGACGCGCTGGCGTCGGTGATCGACGCTCCGGCCGACGACGAGGCCATCGAGCTGCGCACGAGATGGCAGCAGCTCACCGGGCCGGCCACGGCCAAGGGCGTCGAGGACCGGGCCTACTTCCGCTGGGGGCCGCTGGCCTCGCTGGCCGAGGTCGGCAACCACCCCGAGCCCGACCGGCGCGTCGACCCGGTGGCCGCGCTCCACGAGCACCACGCCGTGGTGGCCGAGCGGTGGCCGACCACGTTGCTCGCCGGCACGACGCACGACATGGTCCGCTCGGACGACGTCCGAGCCACCGGGCTGGCGCTGGCCGGACGGTCCGACGCCTGGGCGGCGCTGCTCGACCTGTGGGAGCGTGAGGGCCGGCTGGCCGAAGGAGTTGCCCCCGCGACGCAGTGGTTGGCGCTGCAGACGGCCGTCACGACCGCGGGGATCGGCGCCGAGCGGCTGACGGCGTTCCTGGTGAAAGCGGCACGCGAAGCCGAGCTGCACTCGTCGTGGGCCCACCCATCGGCCTCGTTCGAGCGCCGGCTCGGCGAGCTGGCGCGGGACGTGCTGGCGTGGACGCCGGTCACCAGGCTGGCGGCCTCGCTCGATCGCGTCGGCCGGGCCATAACCCTGGCCCTCCTCGCCGTGCGGGCCACGGCACCCGGCGTGCCCGACTACTACCAGGGGGCCGAGGCGTTCCGGGCCGTGCTCGTCGATCCCGACAACCGGGTCGAACCGGACCAGGCCGAGCTCGTGGACATCGGCGCACGGGCCGCCTACGTCGATGGGCCCGGCGCCTGGGTCGATCCGTCCGCCGGGACGGCCCGGGCGGTCGTCATCGAGCGGTTGCTGGCCTTGCGCCGCGAGCGCATCGACGCGCTCGGGCCGACCGGCGGCTACCGGTCGATTCCGGCCGAGGGACCGGGCGCCGACGACGTGATCGCATTCGCCCGCACCGTCGGTGACGAGGCCGCAGTGATCACGGTGGCGCCCCGGGCCGTCGTCCCGGTGCGCCAGGCCGAGCTGCCGCTGCCTCCCGGTTGCTGGCGCCACGTGCTCGTCGACGACGCACCCCTGGCCGAGGGCCACGTGGAGCTGACGCCGGCGTTCGCCACGTTCCCCGCTGTCGTGCTCGTCACGAGATGAACAGTGCCACGGTGAGGCCGGCGACGATCGCCGCGCCGTCGCCGACCCGGGCCGCGGTCGGGGCCTTACCGTCGGCCGGCCACCACCGTCGATCAGCGGTGTCGAAGGCGATCGTCGTCGAGGGACCGACGGGGATCGTCACGTCCTGCGAGCCCAGGCTGACGACGAGCACCGTCGACGCGCCGTCCAGGTGGCGGCGGATCACGACGGCATCGGCGATGCGCTCGACATCGTGGTCGGCGCCGGGCTCGGTGAGCGTCGGATGGACCCGCCGGCAGGCCAGCAGCTCCACGTGGGCGGCCAGGATCTCCCGGTGCGGCGACCGGGCCGCCTGGCTGGGATCGAGCACGGCCCGCTCGAACGTGGCCGGGGACGCCGGATCGGCGACCTCCTCGGGCCACTCCGATCGGGCGTACTCCTTGCGTCGTCCCTGCCGCACCGCCTGCAGGAGGTTGCCCTCGCCGTGGTCGACGAAGAACGGGAACGGCGCCGGCTCGGCGTACTCGTCTCCCATGAAGAGCATCGGCGTGTACGGCGAGAGCAGCACCGTCGCCGCGGCCACGAGCCGGCGGGCGTGGTCGAACGGCGGCCGGGCGCCGGTCGGCGTGTTGCCGACGTGGTCGTGGTTGGCGCTGAACGCGACGAAACGCTGGTGCGCGACGTCGTCGACGGATCGCCCGTGCGTCCGCGCTCGGAACTCGGACCAGCGGCCGTCGAACACCCAACGGTGGGCGAACGCGTGGGCCAGGTCGCCGACGCCGTCGTAATCGAGGTAGTAGCCCCGGCGCTCGCCGGTGAGGGCCACGCGCAGGGCGTGGTGCACGTCGTCGTTCCACTGGGCGTCGGCGCCCAT
>JACCUL010000367.1 GCA_013811855.1 Acidimicrobiia bacterium | reverse complement strand
GTCGCTGAACTGGCCGTCGTTGAAGACGTTGCAGTTCTGGTAGATCTCGACGAACGAGGCGCCGCGGTGGTCGTGGGCGGCGCGGAACGTCTCCATCATGTGCTTGCGGTCGAGGTCGTGGGTCCTGGCCACGAAGCTGGCCTCGGCGCCGAGCGCCACGGCGAGCGGGTTGAACGGCGTGTCTACCGACCCCATCGGCGTCGACTTGGTGACCTTGCCGACCTCCGACGTGGGGGAGTACTGGCCCTTCGTCAACCCGTAGATGCGGTTGTTGAACAAAAGGATGGTGAGGTTGACGTTGCGGCGCAGCGCGTGGATGAGGTGGTTGCCGCCGATCGACAGGCCGTCGCCATCGCCCGTGATGACCCACACGTCCAGATCGGGGCGGGCCACGGCCACGCCGGTGGCGATCGCCGGTGCGCGGCCGTGGATGGAGTGCATCCCGTACGTGTTCATGTAGTACGGGAAGCGGCTGGAGCAGCCGATGCCGGAGATGAACACGGTGTTCTCGGGGGCCACGCCCAGCTCGGGCATCAACTGCTGGACGGCCTGCAGGATGCCGTAGTCCCCGCACCCGGGGCACCAGCGGACCTCCTGGTCGCTCGACCAGTCCTTCTTGGTCGTCAACGGCACGGCGGTATCGGTCATGTCGAGAGCTCCTGCTCGATGGCGTCCTCGATCTCCCGGGCGATGAACGGGAGGCCCTGCACCTTGGACAGCGTGCGGGCGTCGATGAGGTACTCGGATCGGATGAGGCGCGCCAGCTGGCCCCGGTTGAGCTCGGGGATCAGGACGTGCCGGTAGCGGGTCAGCACGTCGCCGAGGTCGGACGGCAGCGGGTTGAGGTGAATCAGGTGGACCCATGCCACCTTGCGCCCGGCGCGCCGCCGACGCTGCACGGCCGCGTCGATCGCCGCCCACGTCGAACCCCAGCCGACGACGCACAGCTCGGCGTCCTCGTCGCCCTGCACCTCGACGGGCGGGATGTCGGCGGCCACGGCGGCCACCTTGGCCGCCCGCAGGTCGACCATCTTCTGGTGGTTCTCGGGCGTGTAGGAGATGTTGCCCGACCCGTCGCCCTCCTTCTCGATGCCGCCGACGCGGTGCATCAGGCCGGGCGTGCCGGGGATGGCCCACGGCCGGGCCAGCGTGTCGGGCTCGCGCAGGTACGGCCAGAACTCGGGCTCGCCGTCGGCCCCGGTGTGGTTGGGGGCGATGGCGAACGGCACGGAGATGTCGGGGAGGTCGGAGACGTCGGGCAACTGCCACGGCTCGGAGCCGTTGGCCAGGTACCCGTCCGACAGCAGGATCACCGGGGTCCGGTACTTGAGCGCGATGCGCACGGCCTCGATGGCGGCGTCGAAGCAGTGGACCGGGCTCATCGCGGCGATGACGGGCAGCGGTGCCTCCCCCGACCGACCGAACAGGGCGATGTTGAGGTCGGCGGCCTCGGTCTTGGTCGGGAGCCCGGTCGAGGGTCCGCCACGCTGGATGTCGACCACGAGCAGCGGCAGCTCGACCGAGATGGCCAACGAGATCGTCTCCGATTTGAGCATCACGCCGGGGCCGCTCGTCGTCGTGACGCCGAGATGGCCGGCGAAGGCGGCGCCGAGGGCCATGCCGACGGCGGCGATCTCGTCCTCGGCCTGCACGGTGCGCACGCCGAAGTGCTTGTGCTTGGACAGCTCGTGGAGGATGTCGGAGGCCGGCGTGATGGGGTACGAGCCGAGCGTGACCGGCAACTTGGCCAGTTGGCCGGCGGCGACGATGCCCCACGCCAGCGCCGCGTTGCCGGTGATGCTGGTGTACTCGCCGGGCGGCAGCGTGGCCGGGCGGACCTCGAAGCGGTGGCCGACGGCCTCGGTCGTCTCACCGAAGTTGTAGCCGGCGACGAACGCGGCCCGGTTGGCCGCGGCGACGAGCTCGGTGGCGGCGAAGCGGCGCTCGATCCACTCGATCGTCGGCTCGGTGGGACGGGTGTACATCCACGACACCAGTCCCAGCGCGAAGAAGTTCTTCGAGCGCTCGGCGTCGCGCGGCTTGACGCCGAGCGGCGCGGCGACTTCCTTGGTCAGGCTCGTCATTGGAACCCGGATCAGCCGGTAACCGTCGAGGCTGCTGTCGTCGAGCGGGTTGATGGTCGCTCCGCCCGGGAGGGTGTAGCCGGCCTTCTCGAGGTTGCGGTCGTCGAAGGCGTCCTCGTTGACGATCAAGGTGCCGCCTTGCTCGAGGCGGCCGAGGTCGGCCCGGAGCGCGGCCGGGTTCATCGCCACCAGCACGTTGGGCTCGTCGCCCGGCGTCGTGATGGGGTGGTCCGAGATGTGGACCTGGAAGCTGCTGACGCCGTGCACCGTGCCGGCCGGGGCGCGGATCTCGGCGGGGTACTCGGGCAGGGTCGACAGATCGTTGCCGTACGCCGCGC
>JACCUL010000354.1 GCA_013811855.1 Acidimicrobiia bacterium | reverse complement strand
CCGCGGCGTTCGCCGAGCGGACGGTGTCCCGCCGTCCAGCCTGACGTTGACGGGCCAGCTCGGCGACGTGATGAAGGAGTCGGCGCAGATCGCGCTCAACTACGTGCGGTCGCACGCCGTCGAGCTGGGCGTCGACCCGGGCTCGCTGCAGCGACGGTTCCACGTCCACGTCCCAGCGGGGGCCGTGCCCAAGGACGGGCCGTCCGCCGGGGTCACGATGACCACGGCGCTGGTCAGCCTGCTGCGCGACCAACCGGTGCGCGACACCGTCGGCATGACCGGTGAGATCACGTTGCAGGGTGCCGTGCTCCCGATCGGCGGGGTCAAGCAGAAGGTGCTGGCCGCCCACCGCGTGGGGCTTCGTGAGGTCGTGCTCCCGAAGCGCAACGGCCCCGACCTCGAGGACGTACCCGAGTCGGTGCGTGACGAGATGACGTTCCACCTCGCCGAGACCTACGCCGACGTCCTGGCCGCGGCGTTCGCCGAGCGGACGGTGTCCCGCCGTCCAGCCTGACGACGCGTTCCCGTACGGGCCGTCCGGCGGCCACCCCGGAGAGGGGCGACCGCCGGGCGACCAGGACGCTGGCGCGGGGGGACCTGGGGTCAGCGGATGTAGGCGCTGGCCCTGGCGAGCTGCACGACGACGCCCGTACCGAGGAGCTCGATGCGCATCCCGAACACCTCGAGACCGTTGCGGTCGCGATCGACCGTCAGGTACGTGATGCGGGCGAGCCCCGTGATCGTGAGGGTCTCGCCCGGCTCGGGAGCGTTGAGCCGCTCGCCGTCGAGGAAGATCCCGCCGAGGGTCGTGCCATCGGTGCTCTTCACGAACGTCCCGTCATCGAACTTGCGAACGTTGGCCCGCACGACGAGGTTGCGAACGACGAGCCTGCCACCGAGCAACGTGGCCTTGGCGACCTTGCCGACCGTGTTGGCGGCGATGCTGTCCGCTGCCGGGGCGCCGCGCACCGACGCCGACAGGACGTAGCCCCGGACGACACCGGGCAGGCCTGCCTGGACGATGTCGTTGTGGATCCAGTTGCCGTTCGTGCCGCGGCACGGCAGCGGCTGGTAGGCCAGCGGGCCGGACCGCACGCCGGCGCCGAGACCGGTCGCCTTGATGACCGAGGCGCTGCCGGCATAGAGGCCGATCGGGTTGGCCGCGTTGATCTGCGCATACACCCGGCCCACCTTGACGACGGCGGGATCAGGATCGGCGAACACGGTGATCTTGATCGCCGTGAGGTCGGCCCTGGCGGCGGCGACCCCCGACCGCTCGATGCCGCGGAGCAGCTCGATCTCGGCCACGCCAGGGATGACGACGCCGTTGCGCAGCTGCGCCTCGCTGATCGGCACGGGTACCCCGGCCACCAGCAGCGTCGCGCTGACGAACGTGAACTCCGTCTGGGCGTCATAGTCACCGTTCTGACTGGACGCCCTGGCCTCGCTGCGCAGGCCAGTGATGGTGAGCTCGTCGAGAGCCGTGGCACCGACCTCGACCCTTGCGACCGTGTTCGTCGCCACCGTCTCCGCGCCATTCGGGAGGCCATTTGTGGCGATGTGCGTCTCCGACGCGCCGAGTCGGATCGGCAGGCCGTCGATATCGACGCTGGCCGCCGTGTTGAACCGATCGAGGCCGGTCCGGTTGGTGCAGCCGAGCGAAGCGTATGCCGTCCGCCCGGAGCTCACCGGAAGTGATCCACCGTTGACCGATGATGTGAAGCCGCGACCGCTGAAGGCGAAGGGCGTGACCGCGGCTGACGCCGTTGTCCCGCCCGTTGCCGCCAGAGCCGGCACGGCGATGATGAGCCCCACCAATACGGCGAGGCTTCGACGAATCCTTGACATTGCTGTCTTCTCCCTCAGGTCCGTCGCCCGCGGGCGCAATCGTACCGGCCCGGCGACCGAAACGAGCCGAGCTCGGGGGGTGAATTCGCGGGGGACACGTCACGTCGCGGCGCGCCCGCTGGCATGATCGGCGGGATGGAGGTCTTCGAGACAGCCCTGCCCGGCATCGGGGTGCGCCACGAGTTCGTGACGAAGGCGGGGACGCGCATCGGCGTGATCACCCGGCGCGACGGCCGGCGGGAGCTCGTCGTCTACGACCGCCGCGACCCGGACTCCTGCCGGGACATCGTCGAGCTGTCGGCCGAGGAGTCGGCCGGGATGGTCGAGCTCCTCGGCGGGTCGAGGGTGACCGAACGTCTCGGCGACCTCCGCCACGACGTCGAAGGGCTGTCGATCCAGTGGATCACCATCCCGGCGACGGGCGGGCTGGCCGGCCGGACGATCGAGGACGGGCAGATCCGCGGCCGCACCGGCGCCACGATCGTGGCCCTGATCCGGGGGGAGCGGTCGATCCCGGGTCCCGGTCCCGATCAGGTGCTCGAGCCGGGTGACGTCGTGTTGCTGATGGGCACCGACGCCGCCGTCGAGGCCGCCGAGCGCCTGCTCGAAGGGT
>JACCUL010000346.1 GCA_013811855.1 Acidimicrobiia bacterium | reverse complement strand
GGTGCGGCGGGCCAGCGACTGGCCGACGGTCTCCGTGGCCGAGCGGGCCGGCTCTTGCGGGAGATAGCCGACGGATGCCGTCGGTGGGGTCCGCAGGACCCGACCGCGATCGAGCGGTTCGAGGCCGGCGAGGGCGCGCAACAGCGTCGTCTTACCGACGCCGTTGGGCCCGACGAGCCCGATCCGCTGGCCGGCGGCGACGACGAGATCGACCCCGTCGAGGACCGTGAGCGGACCGCGCGTCACCGTGAGGTCGATCGCCCGCAACGGGGCCGCCGTGGCCATGGAGCCGACGCTACGGGCGCGGGACGGTGCGACACCCCACGGTAAGAGGCCGAGCCGATAGGCGAGGCCTCCGTCGTTACGGTCTGTCGTCTTCGGCTGCGCCAGCAGCCGAAGCAAGCCTTGCCGCAGTGAGTTGCAGACCTATCCGCGCAGGCCCTTAGGCTGCCGCTCATGGCTGTCCTCGGCGAGCACCATCCCGCCTTCGAGGAGTACTGCGAATGCATCTTCGAGCTGGCCGAGGACGATGTCGACGTCATCCAGGCCCGCATCGCCGAACGGCTCAACGTCAGCCGCCCGGCCGTCAGCGAGATGATGCGCCGCTTGGAGGCCGAGGGCCTGATCGCCACGGACAGCGGGATCCAGCTGACGGATGCCGGGCTGGCGCTCGGTACCAAGATCGTCCGTCGCCACCGCCTGGCCGAGCGGTTCCTCACCGACGTGCTCCAGCTCTCGTGGGCCGAGGCGCACCACGAGGCCGGCAAGTGGGAGCACGTCATGAGCCAGTCGGTCGAGACGGCCATGGACCGGCTGCTCGGCAACCCGACCACGTGCCCGCACGGCAACCCGATCCCCGGCTCGGCGTACATCGAGCCCGACTCGGTGCGGCTGGCCGACATCGCCGTGGGCGACGGCTTCACGGTGCAGCGCATCACCGAGGAGCTGGAGTTCACGCCCGGCCTGCTCGAGTTCCTCGAAGCCAGCGCCCTGCAGCCGGGCAACGCCGGCGTCATCACGGCGGCGTCGCCCGACGGCACGGTCACCGTCGAGATCGACGGCCACCACGTGGGCGTCGGCGCCTTCGCCAGCGCCCGCATCCTGGTCTCTGCGTGACACGCCGGGCGCGGCGCCCGCTCCCCACCCGTCGCAGGGCACTGCTCGCCACCGTCCTCGCGACCTCGATCGGTGCCGGCTGCGCGTCGACCACGATCAACACCGCGGCGACCACTCTGCCCGGCGGTGCGCCACCGACGAGCGTGTTCACGGCCCGCGGCTCACGGGCTGAGCTGCTCGACCAGTGGCAGGTCGAGCTCGCCGTCCTCAGCGCCCGCCTCGTCGACAACGAGGGCGGGACACCGGCGCTCGCCCGCATCGAGCTGTTGTGGGACACGGTGCGACCTGAGGTCGACGCCGGGCATCCCGACCTCACGCCCGGCTTCGAAGCCGTCATGGACTTGACCCGTACCGCGGTCGAACGCCGCCGTCCGGCCGACGCCGACAAGGCGTCCAAGCAACTGCGCGACCTGATCGACGCGATCGACGGCTGACCCTTTCAGCGCAGCGATCGGGGCAGCGGGTCGGTGTGGACGATCGTGAGCCGTTGGGTCGGTCGAGTCATCGCCACGTAGAGGGCACGAAGGCCCTGGAGCTCGTCGGCGACGATGCGGGCCGGCTCGACGACGATCACCCCGTCGAGCTCCAGGCCCTTCACGACGCTGACCGGGACCACGGTGACGTCGTCGTCCAACCCGGTCCGCGTCGCCCGACCGTGGGCGATGCCGGCCGCCGTGAGGCCGTCCGAGACCAGCTCGGCCAGCGCGTCGGGTACGACGATGGCCACGTTGCCGGCCGGCAGCGCGGCCGCCATCTTCGCCGTGGCCTCGGCGACGACCGCCGCCAGCTCGGCGGGCCGGGCCTCGATGATCTCCGGAGCGGCGTCGCCGATGCGCACGGCGGTCGGCGAGCGCAGCTGCGGCGCCGCCTCGGCCATCACCCGGTCGGCCAGCTCCATGATCTGCGCCGGGATGCGGTAGCCGACCGACAGCCCGACGACCCGGCCGGGTGTGCGATCGGGCAGATGGGCCAGCACGTCGCCCCATCGCTCGGGTGCCAGCGCGCCGGTGGCCTGGGCCAGGTCGCCGACGACGGTCATCGAGCCGTTCAGCGAGCGCCTGGCCGCCATGGCCAGCTGCATCGGCGTGAGGTCCTGCACCTCGTCCACGACGATGTGCCCGTACGTGCGGATCTCGTCGGCCTCGTCGATCTTGCCGCCCCGGCCCGGGCGGGGGCCGAGCACCTCGCGGGCGTCGTCCAGCAGGGCGACGTCGTTCGCCGACCAGCGCACGTCGGTGACATCGTCCGAGCGGGGCCGGTGCAGCGCGGCGATCTCGTCATCGGTCAACACGTTCGATGCGGCGAGGCGCGCCAAGGCCGGCGATCCGAACAGGTCGTGGAGCAGCTCGGCCGGCGTGAGGACGGGCCACATGCGCTCCAGCGCGGCGCGCACGACCGGATCCGTACGAACGACCCGGCGGACCTCGCTGACGGTGATCGGATCGCCCCGCCACGACGCCGCCATCGCCGCGAACACGTCGCCCTCGACGTAGCGCCGGCCGCTGTTGTGCCGACGGTTGCGACGGCGGGCGGCCGCGACGACGCGCCGTGAGTCCTCGACGCCGAAGGTCAGGTACCCGGTGCGGAACGGCACCCGCAACGGTTCCCGCAACGGCCGCTGACGATCGCGCACCGCGTTGTCGATGACCCGGGACATCCGGGCGTCACCCTTGATGCGGGCGACGAACGGCGGGTCGGTCGGATCGACGCCCGGGCGGGCGAACTGGACGTCGGGGACGAGATCGGCCAGAACGACCTGCTCGACCCCGGCCTCGCCGAGCGACGGTAGGACCCGCTCGATGTAGCGCAGGAACACGCGGTTGGGCCCGATCACGAGGACGCCCTGGTCTTCGAGCGGGAAGCGGTGCGTGTACAGCAGGTAGGCGGCGCGGTGGAGGGCGACGACGGTCTTGCCCGTGCCCGGTCCGCCCTGGACGACGAGCACCCCGGCCTGCGGGGCCCGGATGATCTCGTCCTGCTCGGCCTGGATCGTGGCGACGATGTCGCCGAGCACGCCGGTGCGCCCGCGCTCCAGCGCGGCGAGCAGCGTCGAGTAGCCGCGGATGCCCTCGATCGGGCTCGGGGCGGTCGGGGCCAGCCCCTCGTCGTGGCCGACGCCGAGGTGACCCTCGCCGAACAGCTCGTCCTCGATGCCGAGCACCGTGCGATCCTCGACGGCGAAGTGGCGTCGCCGTACGAGACCCATCGGCTCCCGACCGGTGGCCCGGTAGAAGGGCTCGGCCACCGGCGCCCGCCAATCGACGACGATCTGCTCGGACTGCTCGTCGGCCACGGCGAGCCGGCCGATGTGGAAGCTCTCGACGCCGTCGGGGCTCTCGGCGAGCCGGTCGATGCGTCCGAAGACCAGGGCTGCGCCGCGCAGATCGAGGTCGGTCAGCCGCTTGACCAGGGCTTCGTCGAAGGCATTGCGCTCGAAGCGAGCCTGGAACGTGCCGCCGAGATCGGCCTCGGTGAGGGTGCGTAGCCGCCACGCCGACTCCCGTGTCCGATCGAGACAGACGTAGGCGTGATCCACGTACGCCTGTTCGTCGGCGAGTTCGGGGTGGGGCTGCGACATCGGATCCTGACGTCGAAAACGGGTCGGAACACTCTATCGGGGCCACCGGTAGCGTCCTCGACGCCCTATGGACCCCGCTGTGCCGCCGTTCCTGGCTGCGGCTCGGGGCGCGCCGGCCCGACACACGCCGGTGTGGTTCATGCGTCAGGCGGGGCGCAGCCTCCCCGAGTACCGGACCGTGCGCGGGGAAGGCTCGATCCTCGACGCCATCAAGCGCCCCGAGGCGGCGGCGGAGATCACGCTGCAGCCGGTCCGCCGCTACGGCGTCGACGCCGCCGTCCTCTACAGCGACATCGTCGTGCCCGCCCACGCCGTCGGGTTCGGCATCGACGTGGCCCCCGGCACCGGGCCCGTTGCCGATCAGCCGCTGCGCGACCGCGGCGACCTCGCCCGCCTCCGTCCGCTGACGCCCGACGACGTCGCGTACGTCGCCGACACCGTGCGGGCGGTCGTCGCCGACCTCGGGCCGGCCGTGCCCGTGCTGGCGTTCGCCGGCGCGCCGTTCACGGTCGCCAGTTACCTCGTCGAGGGCCGCCCCAGCCGGACCTACGAGCACACGAAGGCGCTGCTGCACACGGACGAGCGGTTGTGGCACGACGTGCTGGGGCGACTGGCCACGATGGCCGTTGAGTTCATCGCCGTGCAACTGCGCGCCGGCGCCGGCGCGTTCCAGCTGTTCGACTCGTGGGCCGGCGCACTGTCGCGCGACGACTACGAGCGCTACGTCCTCCCCCATTCCCGGCGCGTGTTCGCCGAACTGGCGGCGCGTCATCCCGGCGCGCCCGGCATCCACTTCGGCATCGGGTGTGACCATCTTCTCGAGGCGATGGCCGCTGCCGGCCCGCAGGTGATCGGCCTCGACTGGCGCACCCCGATCGCCGCCGCCCGCGGCCGCCTCGGCGCCGACACGGTCGTGCAGGGCAACCTCGACCCGGCCCTCGTGCTGGCCGGAACCGACGTTGCGCTCGACGGCACCCGCCGCGTGCTGGCCGACAACGCCGGCCATCCGGGCCACATCTTCAACCTCGGCCACGGCGTGCACCCGAACTCGGACCCCGGAGTGCTGGGTGCCGTCGTCGACCTCGTCCACGAGGAGACGCGGCGGTGACCGTCGGCGTCGTCGTGATGGCCTACGGCACGCCCCGCGCGCCGGAGGAGATCCTCCCCTACTACACCGACATCCGCAAGGGCCGACCGCCGAGCGACGAGCAACTGGCCGAACTGACCCGGCGCTACCAGGCGATCGGCGGGCTCTCCCCACTGGCCGTGCTGACGGAGGCGCAGCGCGACGCGCTGGCGGCGGCACTCGAGACGTCCGCGCCGGGACGGTACGTCGTCGGACTCGGGCTCAAGCACGCCGCGCCACAGGTCGAAGACGGCGTCGGCGCGCTGGCCGCGCTCGGTGTCGAACGCATCGTCGGCCTCGTCCTGGCGCCGCACTACTCGTCGATGTCGATCGGCCAGTACCTCGCACGGGCGGCCGCCGCGGCGGCCGGCGCGGGCCTGCCCTTCGCCGGCATCGACAGCTGGGCTGTCGAGCCGGCATATCTCGACTTCCTCGCCACCGAGGTGACCAGCCGGCTGCAAGCGATGCCGGCGAACACGAAGGTCGTGTTCACCGCGCACTCGTTGCCGCAGCGGATCATCGCCGCCGGCGACCCGTACCCCGACGAGCTGCGGGCGACGGCGGCCGCCGTCGCCGCCCGCGCCGGGCTGGCGCCGTGGTCGCAATGGTCCGTCGGCTGGCAGTCAGCCGGGCGGACGCCGGAGCCGTGGGTCGGGCCCGACATCCTGGCCGTGATCGACGACCTGGCCAGCGCCGAGAACGCGGCCGGTCTGCTGGCGTGCCCGTGCGGGTTCGTCGCCGACCACCTGGAGGTCCTGTACGACCTCGACATCGAAGCCAGGGGTCGTGCCGAGGGGCTGGGCCTGGCGTTCGATCGGACCGCATCCATGAACGTCGAGCCAGCCGTCATCGACGCGCTCGCCGCGCGAGTGCTCGCCGTCGCGTGAGCGTCGTGGCTGGGCCGGACTCGCGCCCGCACGTCGTCGTCGTCGGCGGCGGCATCAGCGGGCTGGCGACGGCACTCGCGCTGGCCGACGCAGCCGGTGAGACGGTGACGGTCGAGGTGCGCGAGGCCGGCGACCGTGTCGGCGGCAAGTTGCACACGTCGCCGTTCGCGGGGCTGCCGGCCGTCGACGAAGGTGCTGACGCGTTCCTGGCGAGGGTGCCGGAGGCCACCGCGCTGGCCGCTCGCGTCGGGTTGGGCGACGCGCTGACGTCGCCGACAGGCGCCACCGCGGCGGTCTGGTACGGCCGCCTCCACCCCATCCCCGACGGGCTACTCCTCGGCGTACCGACCGACATGGTGCGGCTGGCCGGCAGCGGGCTGCTGTCGTGGCGGGGCAAGGGACGGGCGGCGATCGAACCGTTCCTGCCACGCCGCAGTGGCGGCAGCGTCGGGGCGGATTCCATCGGCGCCCTGGTGCGTGGCCGCTTCGGTGGCGAGGTCCACGAGCGTCTCGTCGACGCGCTCGTCGGCAGCATCTACGGCGCCGACACCGATCGCTTCAGCCTGGCGATGGTTCCCCAGCTCGCCGCGCTGGCGAGCGAGCATCGTAGCCTGCTCGTCGGGGCCCGCCGGCTGCGCGCCCGGACTCCGGGGACGCCGGGCCCGCTGTTCCTCGCACCCTCCGGCGGCATGGGCCACTTG
>JACCUL010000332.1 GCA_013811855.1 Acidimicrobiia bacterium | reverse complement strand
GGGCGAGCCGAGCGGTGCCCGTCGATCGGCAGGCGCAGCGCGCCGGAGATGGCGTAGGCGAACGCCGTGGCGAGCAGCGTGACGAACAGGAGCTGGCGGATCCAGCTGCTGACCTGGGCGTAGAACGGCAGGTCGAAGAGGTAGTAGCCCAGGTCGCCGCCGACCTCGGGCACCGGCGTGTCGAGATCGGGACCGTTGCGGAACAGCACCCACGTCTGCCACTGGCCGACGGCGGCGCTGCCGATGCGGATCGTCAGGAGGACTCCAAGGGCGACGAGGAGCCACTGGTGCGCCGGGCCCATCCGGTCCCGGTAGCGTCGCGTCAGCGCGGCGACCTCCTTGCGCCCGAGCGCCGGCACACGGCGCGTCAGCCACAGCGAGCCGCCGAGCACGAGCGCGGTGACCAGGCTGGCGACGAGCGCCAACTGGACCTTGGCCGTGGCCACCGTCCGCCAGATCGGCGCGTCGGTGACGCTGGCGTACCACCAGCGGTCGAGCTGTAGGGCGGCGACAGCCCGCAGTAGGCGCCACAGCGCGTACAGCACGACGAGCCCGAGCAGGATGCCCCATTGCCACCGCGGCCGCCGCTGCAGCCACCCGATCAGGGGGAACGCGGGCGCGTTCGGACCGGTGGGCACGGCCGGCCAGCCTACGGGGCGGTGCCACCAGGACCGGGCCATCGTCGGCGGAGAGAACGTGCTTGACACTGAGACGGTTTGTGTCTTATCGTCTCAGACGATGTCGGTTCCCGAGGCCAACGCCGAGACGCGCGTGCTCGACGCCACCAAGCGGTGCTGCGAGCGCTTCGGCCTGGAGAAGGTCACCGTCGACGACATCGCCGTCGCCTCCGGCGTCTCCCGGGCGACGATCTACCGGATGTTCCCGGGCGGCAAGGACGTGCTGTTCGAGGCCCTCCGAGTGCGCGAGCTGGAGGAGTTCTTCGCCATCCTGCGCCAGCGGGTGGAGGGCGCGACCTCGATCGAGGACCTCCTCGTGCGCACCGTCGTCGCCGCCACGCAGGAGCTGCGGGCCGACGACCACCTCGCCGTCATGCTCGCCAGCGCACCCGGCGAGACGCTGAGCCAGCTCACCGTCGACGGCGTGCCGCGCATCATCCGCTTCGCCAACGCCTTCCTGGCCCCACTGGCCGAGGCGTACCTCGATCACGAGCGGGCCCGCGCCGTCATCGACGTCCTGGCCCGCCTGACGATCTCCTACTTCCTCGCCCCGAGCGACACCGTCGACCTCGGCGACGAGACCTCGGCCCGTGCCTTCCTCGACCCGTTCCTGACCGCCATCCTGACCGAAGGAGCCATCAGCTCATGACCGCGCTGGTCGTCTCGTTCGCTCGCAACTCGCTCACTCGACGGCGCCTCGTAGCTGGCGCTTCCCTCGGCGCAACCAACCTCAAGGAGAACCAATGACCATTACTCATCGGGACAACGACGAGATCCTCGGGCGCGCCGAGCTCGACGACATCGAGGCCATCCTCTCAGTCAGCAACCAGGACCTCGACGAGGTCGAGCACGCCGTCAAGGACAACGCCGACGCCATCTTCACATGGGACTACTCGCTGGCCCGTCCGCAGCTGCGCAAGCTGTACGAGAAGGCCAAAACCGGCCAGTGGAACGCCAGCACCGACCTCCCGTGGGACACCGAGGTCGACTTGGAGCAGGTCGTCACGGCCGACCAGGCGGCGATGATGGCCGGTCTCAGCCCGGACCACTACGCGGGCACGATCGTCGAGAAGTGGGACGACAAGAAGTGGTTGGAGTTCGGCATCGACCAGCGCCGCTGGACGCTGTCGCAGTTCCTCCACGGCGAGCAGGGCGCCCTCTTGTGCACGGCGAAGATCACCGAGACCGTGCCGTGGTACGACGCCAAGCTCTACGCCTCGACCCAGGTGATGGACGAAGCCCGCCACGTCGAGGTCTTCTCCCGCTACATCGACGAGAAGCTCGGCGGCAGCTTCCAGGTCAACGCCCACCTGAAGATGCTGCTCGACGACATCATCCAAGACAGCCGGTGGGACATGACCTACCTCGGCATGCAGGTGATGGTCGAGGGGCTCGCCTTGGCCGCGTTCGGCTACATGCACCAACTCACCGAGGAGCCGTTGCTCAAGCAACTGCTGCGCTACGTGATGAGCGACGAGGCCCGCCACGTGGCCTTCGGCGTGCTGTCGCTGCGCGAGGTGTACGAGGGCATGACCGACGCCGAGATGAAGGAGCGCCAGGAGTTCGCGTACGAAGCCGCCGTGCGGATGCGCGACCGCTTCTTGTCCCAGGAGGTCTGGGAGCGCCACGGCGTCAACCCGCGCGACGTCGTGCCGTTGGTGCTCAGCGACCCGACCCGCGAGATGTTCCAGCAGATGCTGTTCGCCAAGATCGTCCCCAACTGCAAGAAGCTGGGCCTGCTCGACCGCAACGACTCGTGGCTGCGCCACCGCTTCGAGGAGATGGGCGTCATCCAGTTCGAGCACCTCGAGGACACCGGCGAGGAGTACCTCAAGTTCGAGCTCGGCGCGGACGCCGTCCCCGCCTGATCGGATTCTGATGACCCTTACGGGTGCCCCGCCACCCGCAGAGGTCATCAGAACCGCTTCCTCCCGTGACCGACACCTGGGACCCGCAGCAGTACGGGAAGTTCGCCGCCGAGCGGTCGCAGCCGTTCTGGGATCTCGTTCGGCTCGTCGAGGATCGCCGGCTGCGGCGGGCCGTCGACCTCGGCTGCGGGACGGGTGAGCTCACCGCGGCGGCCGCCGAGCGCCTCGCCGTGGGCGTCATGGTCGGCATCGACTCCTCGCCGGCGATGCTGGCCGCCGCCGCTGACCACGCCTCGACCGACGTGCGCTTCGAGCTCGGCGACATCGCCGCGTGGAGCGGCGACGGCGACCACGACCTCGTGCTGGCCAACGCCAGCCTGCAGTGGGTCCCCGATCACGTCGGCGTCCTGACCCGGTGGTGGGCGGCGCTGGCCCCTGGCGGGCAGCTCGCCGTGCAGGTGCCGGCGAACGCCGAGCACCCGTCGCACCGCATCGCCGCCGAGGTGGCCGCCGAGGAGCCGTTCCGCGCCGCCATGGGTGGCACGCCACCGCCCGATCCGGTGGCCCGCAACGTGCTCGACCCGGCGCAGTACGCCATCGTCCTCGATCGGCTCGGCGCGGCGCGCCAGCACGTCCGGCTGCAGGTCTACGGGCACACCCTGGCGTCGTCGGCCGCCGTCGTGGAATGGGTCCGGGGCACCTCGCTGACGCGGTTCGCCGACGTCCTGCCCGACGAGCTGTGGGAGCCGTTCATCGACGAGTATCGGCGCCGCCTGCTCGCCACCATCGGCGACGCGGCGCCGTACTTCTACCCGTTCAAGCGGATCCTCTTCGCCGGCGTCAAGCCGGCCTGAAGCAGGTCCCGGAGGCGCTGTCCGTCAGGTTGGACCCCGCCTCCGCGACGTACTCGGCGCTCCACGTCGACGCGGCCAGCGTGAGCAGCAGGGCCCCTCGCGTGCCGTCGTGGCGCACGACCGGGCTGGGGACGTTGGCGGTCACCCGACCAGCCCCGTCCGTCACGCCGCCCGTAGACACCACAAACTCGGTCACGCCGCGGGGATTCGGGCGCCCGAGGCCGTCGAGCGCGGCGTAGCGCTCGTAGACACCGTTCTCGTTGCCGACGAGCAGCAACTCGACGTCGTACCGGTCGATCAGCTCGTAGAGCGGGGCCATCTTCTCGATGTTGCCGCCCATCCCCTGGCTCCACCTCGGATGGTGCCAATAGACGGCTTGGCAGACGCCGGTCTGCGCCTGCAGCCTGGTCTCCAGCCAGCGGTACATCGGCGATCCCACGCCGCAGCCGCCGTGGTGGCCGCACATCGAGTTCACCGAGAACATCTGCCAGCTACCGGCCCACCAGGCGTAGTAGGGAGCGACGTCGAAGTAGGCGTAGTACGGCTCGGCCCGGTAGGTGTTGTACTCGTGGTTGCCGGGCGTCGGGTGCATCCGGGCCTTGAGGCCGCCCCATAGCGGATCGAAGCAGGTGGCGAACTGCTCGGTCGTGCCGCTCGGCGCGACCAGATCGCCGGGCAGGGCGATCGGGGCGTCGATGGTGGCGACCACGTCCCGGGCCCCGGGGTCGTTGAAGTACCCGTCCTTGCAGCGCACGAGATCGGAGAC
>JACCUL010000523.1 GCA_013811855.1 Acidimicrobiia bacterium | reverse complement strand
GGCCGCCTCCCGCCGCTGCCGGGCCGCGGTCTCGACGAGCCCGTCGAGCGCCTCGGTCGCGTTGGCGAGGGCGAAGTCGGCCGCCTTGAGGACGCCGTCGTCGAACGAGATGTCGCCGCGCGCCTTCAGCTCCGGCAGGTCCGGCACGACCAGCACCGTCCCGGCCCGCAGGTTGTCGAGGTCGACGCCCGGATTCGCCTTCCGGAACGCCTCCGCGATCCGCTTCGCGGCCGCGCCCGACACGGTGCCGGTCGTGACGCGGCCACGCACGGCGGCGAAGTTCTTCTCTGACCCGACGACGAGCACGGCCATGTCGATCTCCCAGGTTCAGTTCACGGTCGGATTGAGCGCGTCCCATGGGCTGAACAGCCCCGACGAGAAGAGATTCGTTCCGCCGGACGCGAGGTTCGCGACGGCGGCGAAGCGATTCTCCGGCACCTCGAGGACGAGTCGGGCCTTGTCGCCGCGGACGCGGTTCGACGTCGCGACGACCGCCTCCGCGTGGAGCACGACGGCGCCCAGGTCGCGAGCCCGGGCGTGCGTGCACTGGTTCGCATCCGCGACGACCTCACCGTTGATCCGGACGAGGCAGGTGGGCCCGTCACCGCCGCCGACGATCATGTTCGACGACACGCCGACGTGGTCCGCCCGCGCGCTGACGAGGAACGCGGCCAGCTTGTTGAGGACGAATGCGCCGCCCCCGAGCGGAATGACGGCCTTGCCGAGGCCGGCCTTGACGAGCCCCAGACCGGCCGACTGGACGAGGATCGCGTGCCAGGCGCCCTGGTTCGGGAACTCGTCGCCGGCGCCGAACCGCACGGCATTGTCGGCGGCAGTCGCGTTGTCGAACGGGCCGAGGACGGCGATTCCCGCGGAGATCCCGGCGAACGCATCCGGTGGCCCGATCTCGTCGACGATGTTGCCGGCGACGCGGACGTCCGGGCAGGCGGTGACGAGGATCCCCGCCCGCAGGAAGGCCTCGATCAGGTTCGGGGCCACGCGACTGACGGTATTCCCGCTGATCGCGATCGATCGCGCGCGGGTCAGGGCGATCCCGAACGCCGCGTCCTGGCCGCCCTCGATGCCGACGGCGACGTCGAAGACCTCGTTGTTGTCGACCGCCACGCGGTCAGCTGCGCCGTGGCCCTCGATCGCGATCCCGGACCCGACGCCGCTCACGATGTTCTGCTTGACCATCCACGTCCGGACCCTGGTCCGCAGCGCGAGCCCCGTCCCGGTCCGGTCGTGGACGCGGTTGCCGATGACCGTGACGTCGCCGGGCGCCGCGTCGAACGGGCCGGCGGTCACGACGATTCCGTCGGCGCCGACGTCCGTGAGCAGCCGGTTGACGGCATTGCCGTCGACGTTCGCATCCGGCCCGACGACGATTCCGTCGCCGTTCGTCGCGATCTTGTTGTCGATGACACCGAGCGTCCCGCCGGGCGCGACCGCGCCGGTCGCGAGGATCCCGCCGGACTTCCCGGCCAGGATCTCGTTCCGGGCGACGCGGCACGCGTAGAGGTACGCCGACATCCCGCCCAGGTCGATCCCGCGATCGAGCCCGACCACGACGTTCTCGGCGACCGTCAGCCCGGCCGCGAATAGGCCGATCTTGTCGCCGACGCCCGCATCGATCGCGGTCCGCCCGACGAGCACGTTGCCCTCGAGCGAGACGATCGCCCCGATCCCCGACAGCTCGACGGCGGAGCCGCCGCCATCGGCCGACGCATAGGACAACACGACAACTTCGCTCAGGCCCGCGAGCCCGACGTTGTGGAACCGGACGGCCGCCGGCGCTCCGGCGCCGCTGACGACGGAGAGCCGCTCGATGTTGATCGAAAGCGAGCTCGTGACCGTGACCGCGCTGCCCCGCCCGACGAGGATCGTCGCCGGACCCTGGCCGCGGACCCGGAGGGATCGGGCCTTGTCGATCGTCAACCCGTCGCCGAGGTCGTACAAGCCGGTCCCGAGGCAGATCGTTCCGCCCTCGGCCTTGATCTGGTCCACGGCGGCCTGGATCGTCAGGGTCCCGCTGGCGTGCGACTCCGCGCTCACACAGACGGTGCAGTCGCAGCCCTCGCCCTCGTCGAGTGGCGGCCAGAGGCGGCGGCAGTCCGTCTCGTCGTCCGGCAGCGTCACGACGCCGAGCCGAGCGTAGTGATGGTGGATTCCGTCCGGTGGGGCTTCGTCGAGCTCCTCGATCGAGGTGTCCGCGGTCCGTGCGGCGAAGATCCAGTGATCCCCGGCCCGGAACGTGCCGTTGCCGCCGGGAGCGATCGAGAACGACGCGACGATCCCGTGCTCGAGGACGATCTCCGTCGTCGAGCTCGTCGGCGTCGTGATCAGCCCGGTCGAGCCGCCGGCGTCGAGATTCGTCACCTGCGCGCCGGTCGCGTCGCGCACGATCCCGGACTGGTCCCAGCGGCGAACCCGCAGGTGGCGGCTGAGTGCCGAGGCCGCGTTCGCCGGCTGGAGGTCCGCCGGGAGAGCGCCCGTGAACGTGATCGTTCGGGCGGCGTCGTCGACGGTCACTTTGCGCATGACGCCCGGCCGCTGGTCGAGCTCGTAGTGGTCGTCGAGGATCTCGACCCAGTCGCCGGTCGAGATCCGCAGGACGTCGTCGCGCCCGACGGACGCGAGGCGCAGGATCGTCGACGAGACCATCTCGACGACGGGCATCGCGACCGACCCGTTGTCGCGCGACCACTTGAACGTTGCCGTCCCCGGCACCCCGCCGGTGTGGATCTCCACCCGGTAGGTCTGGTTCTCCTGGCCGCGGTAGCCGCTCGACGGCGGCAGCTCGCACGGGTCGTCACCGGGATCGACGTCGATCGTGTGGGTCGTCAGGCGGCCGTCCGACGGCCGGATGACCGCGAGCCAGCCGGGGATGTCGGCGTCGTCCGACGCGCACGAGCCGCCGCCGATGTCCTCGCCGAGCAATCGGACCTGCCAGACCGTTTGCCAGCGGGCGGTCGTGTCGACGCCCACGGCGACCTCGACGAGGTCCGGTGCCTCGAGGTGGGTCACCTCGCGCTGCCAGACGTCGAGGTACGCGAGGTGGCTGCCACTCGCGGGCAGCGGGGCGGGCGTCGGCCAGTACGGCTGGGCGAGGTAGGACGTGTCCGCGGTGCCCGTCGGCTCGGAGAGGAGCGGGTCGAAGGCCGTCGGGGCCGTCCCGTGGTTCTCGGCGAGGAGCCCGTCGACGTACATCCGTCCCCGCCCGATCGACAGCGCGCCGCCGGTCGCCGTGACCTTGAGGGCATCCGGCGTCTGACGCGGGACCCAGGCGACGCCGGCCTCGTTCGGGTCCGGCCCGAACGACGTCAGGTCCGACGTCTCCGCCCGCAGCCGCCGGTCGAGCAGCGCCACGTAGTCGTTGAAGTCGCCGTCCAGCAACAGCCGCCCCTGCTGGAGCACGACTCCGGCGTAGTCGCGGAGAGGATCGAACCTCACCCGGCTGATGTCGGCGCCCATTGGCGTCCTCCCTTCGTCCCGTCAGCTTGCGTAGAACAGGCCGGCTTCGAGCCCATAGCGGAGGTACTCGTCGAGCCGGAGTCGCAGGTTGGTCTCGCGGAGTGGCTGGTAGAGCTCGTGCGTCGCGCCCATCTCGCTCTCGTCGCTGGCACCGGTGCGGATCGCCGGATGCGTCGCGGCGCGGAGCTGCAGGTAGGCGGGGTCGCCGTAGCGGAGCGACGTGAAGTGCGGGATGTGGGCCGGGTCACCGCCCGCGCAGCGGAACCGGCGGGGCGTCCGCGAGCCGGCCGGCACGAACGAGAAGCGGATGCACCCGACCTGGCGGCGTTCGGCGCGGATCGGGGCCGGCCAGGGATCCGCCGGGCCGCTGCGGGCGGCGAGCAGGATCGAGTTCGACACGTCCATCCGGACGGCGTGGACCTTGCCGACGACCGTGCATGCCTCGAGGTCGATCGTGCCGGACGGGATCTGGCCGTCGCCGACCTGGCGGTCCGCGGCCGTCGTGACCGTTCCCAACGCTCCCCCGCCCGGCGCCGCGCGGCCGCAGATCGCGATCTCGCTCGCCGCGCCCGCGTCGACGGCCGAATCGTTCGCGTGGACCTCGACGCCCTCG
>JACCUL010000295.1 GCA_013811855.1 Acidimicrobiia bacterium | reverse complement strand
CATCGACCGCGGCGTCCGGGCTTGTCAGATCGAGCATTTCAGGGAACGTGGTGTCCAGTGAACTTCCTCGCGGCGGCGTTCGGCATCGGCGATGGTGAGGCCGAGCGTTCTCAGCCGGTGCCAACATACCGTTCAGAATGACTCCCAATCGCGAGATCGTCGTTCGGTGCGCAGTCGCAGTGCTCGGGCCTCTTCCCGCGGGAAGCCCGATCGAGCAACTGCGGCTGTCTGGTGACATCGAGCCCGCGAGCGGACACCTCGAAGGCGAGCATGACCGGTCGGACCTCGCCTGCGCCTCGTTGAGGGGTGGCGGTGACGTCGTGGTCTCGCCGACGTCAGGTCGTGTCGAGCCACGACGCGCCAGCAAGCTCGTCCCATTCGGTCGGATCAGCGAGGATCGCCTCGACCTCACCGCGTTCGAAGCGGCCTGACGCATTCCATCGGCCCTCACCAACGACGGTGATGGTCCGGGTGCCGTCGGACAGCCGCCGGAACGCACCCGAGACGATGCCGACGATGTGGTGGTCGAGATCGTCGAGTTCGTCCTGCGAGCCGCTGTCACACGCGTCACATCCGCACTCGGGGAACCACGTCACACAGACGGCCGGA
Organism: Acidimicrobiia bacterium; assembly: GCA_013811855.1. Taxonomy (GTDB): domain Bacteria; phylum Actinomycetota; class Acidimicrobiia; order Acidimicrobiales; family Ilumatobacteraceae; genus JALZMG01. The sequence continues at coordinate 2,809 of JACCUL010000295.1, read as the reverse complement.
TCGCCCACGCCCAGCGCCACGCCGGCACCGTTGACGGTGCCAAGTCCGCTGTGTGCGACGACGAGCGGGAGTGCACCGGCGGCAAGCGGGGTGATGCGGTCGGTGCGGGCAACGATGGGACGCGAACCGAGGTGCCACGGCACGGAAGCGTTCGGCTCGACGACGGCGAGGTCGGTGTCAACGAACGCGACCAGCCACGCCTGCGCTCGGGCGCCGATGATGCGCCACTTCTCCGGGTTGAGCAGCCGGGAGTACTCCTCCTCGCGCGCCGACCGGTCCGGATGCGGGTCGGGCCACGGCGCCAGCCCTCGACCTGTGATCACAAACGCGTTGTCAACAGCGGCGAGCAGTTCGGACTCCGCGACCACTCCGACATCGTGCCGACTCGCACGACCCGTGCGAGCACACGTTCCGGGAGTTCCGGCGCTCCCGGGCGCGGCGATCGTGGCAGGAGCAAGTGCCGCCGTCGCTCGCGACGGCACCGGCGCGGCATGTCGACGGTGATGGCGCTGGTGTCACCCAGGCCCCCGCCCCTTGAGATCTCCGCGGGCCAATCGCCAGCCGCGAACTACATTCCGTCTTCGGCGATCTCGCAGCGACCGGTGATCGCTTTCCCGTCGTCGCTCAAGGTCGCTGCGAAGCGCTGGGCGAACGGCTCGCCCTCCCGCCAGAGCTTCCACTCGCCGTTGCCGAACTTGTTGGACGTCGTCGCCGTCAACTCGGCCACGAACCGGTCCACCCCGATGACGGCGGGCGGCCACCATTCTGGATCATTCGCTCGTTGAGCACGTCGAGCTCGATGCCGCCAGCCGGGTCGACGATGTGCGGAGCGTCGCGGAAACCGAAAATCCCGCCACGTGCGTTGATCGTACTTCATGGCACAACACGGGCATCGGGCCTGTGCGGCAGCGTGAACCGGAAGGTGGACGAGATGAGAACGATCAGGACGGCGATGGCCGTGATGGGGTTGTCAGGCGCGTGCGCGCTCGGCACGGCCTGCGGCGACGACGACGGCGGCTCCGCCGACACGACGGTCGCTGGCGGCGCGGTGACCAGCGCAGCTGGTGCGCCGACCACCACGGCGGCCGGCGCGGCCACGACGGCCGCCAGTGGGGCCACAACGGCCGCTGGTGGGCAGAGCCCCGGCACGACGACGATCACGATCTCCGGGTTCGCCTTCCCGGACAGCACGACCGTCGCCGCCGGCTCCACGATCACGATTACGAACGAGGACTCCGACGAGCACTCCTTTACCGCCGATGACGGTTCCTCCTTCGACACGGACATCGAAGCCGGCGAGTCGGCCGACGTGACGGCCCCGTCGACGCCCGGCACCTACGCGTTCCACTGCAAATATCACTCGAGCATGAAGGCCACGCTCGTCGTCGAGTGATCCACGCCGTTCTGTCCTTTCGAGACCGCCCGAAGGGGCGGGTATCGAACGGACGGTTCGGGTGCTTCACGCTCTCCAGGCGAGCTCGGTGGACGCCGAGGGGGTGGTCGGCTCGGAACCGGTGCGGTACTCGAGGAAGCGGGAAGTCAGCTGGGGAGGGGCGATGCGGGGTCGTTGGAAGGCGATGACGATGTCGATCGTCCATGGCCACGTCCACTGGAAGCGGACGATCGTCTGGTGGCCGGTGTGGGCGATGACGGCCGTCGAGATGAGCGACATGGGACTCGTAGTCGATGCGGGGCCGGCGGACGTGTACCGCCGGGGAGTGTTCGATGACACCTTCCTCCTCGGCGTAGCGGTCGAACCCGACGATCGTGCACAACCGGCGAGCGACACGCCCGTGCCGTGCCGCGGTCTTCGAGATCGCGAGCGAAGCACTCGATGTCGACGCAGCGGACATCGAACAGCGTGTGATGGTGTTGCCAGCACCCAGGCCGTGAACTGGCGCAGATCCAACGTGTAGGCCTCGCGGGTGAACCTGCGGTGGCCGGCCAAGGAGCCGGGCAGCGTCGTGCGCTCGACTTCCGACACGACCGGTTGGTGCCGATCGACGGCGGTGGCGGGAGTGGACATGGAAGGGGGCGCTGTGGTCCTGGCCGGAGACCCCGACCACAGCGCAGCAAGCGCCCCCGGCCGGTGGAAGCCCGCGACCCTACGACCACCGACGTCGACCCGAACGCTCACACACCGCAACGCCGATCGGTGCGCCGTCACGAAACCGTCGGTGGCGTCGTTCGGCCGCGCTCTTCGGTGTGTGTTGGCGGCGGGGGGCTGGCGTTCTGTCGCATTCGGCTACGCAATCTCGCTCGCCCTACTATCCGATGGGGTGGCCTACGACGAGGATCTTGCGGATCGCATCCGTGCACTGGTCGCGGACGAGTCCGCCCTGACCGAACAGAAGATGTTCGGTGGCCTCGCTTTCCTCATCGGCGGCAACATGGCGGTCGCGGCGAGTGGCCAGGGAGGAATGATGGTCCGCGTCGACCCGGCGGAGTCAGACACGCTTGTGGCGAGCACGCCCGCGCGCCCGATGGAGATGCGCGGCAAACCAATGCAGGGGTGGCTGCGCGTGGACGCCCAGGACCTTCGCACGAGACGTCAGCTGGCCAAGTGGGTGGGACTCGGCACGAGCTACGCACGATCGCTTGCCCCGAAGCGGCAGACCGACAAACGCCCCTCACGTCGCCGACTCGCGACATGGGACTGACGCGTCATCGCGCTCCTCGCCAGCGCGTAGATGCCGATATGCATCGTCGCTTCGGACCTCACCGGCGTCGTTCGGTGCCGTCATTCGGTGCTCCCGGCGCGCGGCACATCCAGGGCGCGGCTGCGGCCACGCGGACGAGCGATTTCGGG
>JACCUL010000273.1 GCA_013811855.1 Acidimicrobiia bacterium | reverse complement strand
GTGGGCTTGTTGGCCGGCGGCGCGCACCGCACCGGCGCCGTGATGTACGTCCCGCGCAGCTCGAGGCCATCGTCGCGCCAGACGCTCTCGGCCCGGTTCGCCAGCCCGGCCCGGAAGAGCGCGCGGTACAGCCACTCCCCCGACCGGTCGCCGGTGAACATCCGACCGGTCCGGTTCGCGCCGTGGGCGGCGGGCGCGAGCCCCACGACCACGATGCGCGCCTGCGGATCGCCGAACCCGGGCACCGGGCGGGCCCAGTACGGCTCGTCGCGGAACGCGGCCCGCTTGTCCCGGCCGACCTGCTCGCGCCAGGCCACGAGGCGCGGACACGCCCGGCACTCGACGACGTCGGCACCCAGGCGGGCCAGTTTGTCGCCCCGGCGAACCACGGTCCTCAACAGTAGGTTGGGGCCTCTTCGCCATGGCCGCCGCCCGCCCCACACCCCCCGCCGTCACGACGATCCTCCTGGTCCGTCACGGCCAGACGCCGACGACGGGCAAGGTGCTGCCGGGACGAGCCGTCGGCCTCCATCTCTCCGACGCCGGCCGCCAGCAGGCCGAGCGGGCGGCCGGGCGCATCGGCGAGCTGTCCAACGTGGAGGCCGTCTACACGTCGCCGCTGGAGCGGGCGCGGGAGACGGCGGCGCCGATCGGGAAGGTGGCGGGGCACCGTCCGGCGACCGAGCGGGGCTTGATCGAGTGCGATTTCGGCGAGTGGACCGGGGCCAGCCTGCGCCGACTGATGCGCAAGAAGGAGTGGGCCACGGTGCAGCGGGCGCCGTCCACGTTCCGCTTCCCCGGCGGCGAGAGCTTCACGGAGATGCAGCACCGCATGGTCACGACGCTCGACCGCCTGCGGGCGGCCCACCCGGGCGGCACGATCGTGTGCGTGTCCCACGCCGACCCCATCAAGGCCGCGCTGGCCCACGCCCTCGGCACGCACCTCGACCTGTTCCAGCGCATCGTCATCAACACGTGCGCCGTGAGTGTGGTGATGTGGTCGCCCTACGGCCCCACCGTGTTGGCCACCAACTCGACCGGCCCGCTCACGGAGTTGCGACCGGCGTGAGGCCCCAGAGGTGAGCGCGTTCTTCGAGTTCGACGAGGTCGACTCGTTCGCCGCCACCGCGATCGGCGAACCGGGGTCCCGGGTCTTCTACCTCCACGCCCGCGCCGGCCGGGAGCGGGTCACGGTCAAGTGCGAGAAGCAGCAGGTGGCGGCGATCGCCCAGTACCTGCGCAAGGTCCTCGCCGACCTCCCGCCCGCCGACGAGCGTCCGATGACCGGGACCGCCGAGGCGCGGACCAGCGAGGAGGCGTTCGTGCTCGGCCCGATCGGACTGGGCTACGACCGCGCCAACGATCGGCTGCTCGTGCAGCTCGAGGAGCTCGTGCCCGCCGACCTCGCCGCCGGCGACGATGACGAGGAGACCGGCGCCGCCGAACCCGTCGATCGCGGCCACGTCCGCCTGTACGTCACCCGGGGACAGGCGGCCGCCTTCTGCGAGCACGCCGACGAGCTCGTCGCCGCCGGCCGTCCGCCGTGCCAGTGGTGCGGCGGGCCGATCGATCCCGACGGACACCCGTGCCCACGCATGAACTGATCCCGTCGGGGATCCCGGCCGACGCGCTGACGATCATGGCCACCGCCGACGTCACCGTCGAGGGCCGCATGCCGTGGGCTAGCAACGCGACGTTCCTCGTGACGCTCGGCGATGAGCCGACGGCGCCGGCCCGACGGGCCATCTACAAGCCGATCCGCGGTGAGCGACCGCTGTGGGACTTCGCGCCCGGCCTGTATCGCCGCGAGGTGGCGGCGTACCGGCTCAGCGAGGCGTTGGGCTTCGGCGTCGTGCCGCCGACCGTCGTCCGCGCCGACGCCCCGCTCGGCGAAGGCTCGTTGCAGTGGTTCGTCGAGGCCGACCACCGTGAGCACTACTTCACGATCCACGAGCAACGCGTCGACCTCCACGACCAGCTGCGCAACATCGCCGTGCTCGACGTCGTCGCCAACAACACCGACCGCAAGAGCGGCCACTGCCTGCTGGCCGGCGACCGAGTCTGGGCGATCGACAACGGGCTGTGCTTCGCCGCCGAGTTCAAGCTGCGCACGGTCATCTGGGAGTTCGCCGGCACGACGCTCGACGCCGGCCAGCTCGCGGCCGTCAGCGCCCTGGCCGAGCGAATCCCCGACGACATCGCCGACATGATCGACGACGACGACGAGATCGCCGGCATCACAAGGCGGGCGGCCTGGCTGGCCGAGCACGGCGTGCTGCCCAGCGACGACGTCGGTCACCGGTACCCGTGGCCGCTGATCTGACGGGCGGGGACGCCGACGACCGCGAGGCCGACGACGTGCTCGACGGCCTGATCCACCGCGCCGACCTGGATGGGCTGGTGCGGCTCGTCGACGACTGCTGTGCGATGCGCGACTGGCCGCGCCTGCGCCGCCTGCGCGACCGGGCCCGTCACGCCGTCGGCACCGGTCGCCAGCTGTGGCCGGCCGCCACGCTCGCCGAGTACCGGCTGGCGC
>JACCUL010000218.1 GCA_013811855.1 Acidimicrobiia bacterium | reverse complement strand
CTGCTGGCCACGTTCGGGCGTCCGACGATTGCCGACGACGACCCCGGCGCCGGGCCCGTGGCCGCCATCGCCACCGCGCTCAGGGCGTTGGCCGACAACGTGCTCTTCGCCCCCTGCGACCTGCCGTGGTTGGACGCCGCGACCGTGTCGACCGTCCTCGCCGCCGCCGGCGACGACGACGGCGGCCCGTCGGTCGTGGTCGCCGAGACCGACCGGCTGCAACCGTTGCTGTCGTGGTGGCGGTCCGACACGCTGGCCGAGGTCGAGGCCCTCCGGCGGGCCGGCTACACGGCGGTCCACGAGATCGTGACGCGACTGGGCGCCCGACGGGTCACGGTGCCGGCCGCGGCGATGCGCAACGTCAATCGCTCCGCTGACCTGGGGTGAACGTCCCGACGCGTGGTGTGAGCCGGACTCGCTCGCTACCGTGACCCGGTGCCAATCGTCGAGATCGACGTCGACGAGTTGGCCCAGCGGTTGACCGAGGGCGGGCGGTTGGTCGACGTGCGCGACCCTCACGAGTACGAGGCCGGCCACGTGCCGGGGGCCGTCTCCGTGCCGCTCGGCTCCGTGCCCGACGAGCTCGAGCAGTTCCGGGGCGACGGCCCGGTCTTCGTCATCTGCCACGCCGGGGGGCGCAGCCGGGCGGCCTGTGAGCTCGTCGCGGACCATGACCTCGCGGCCGTCAACGTGGACGGCGGGACGGCGGCGTGGATCGCCTCCGGGCGCGACACCGTGGTGGGGGTCCATCCCTCGTGACCCACACGTGGGTCGACCAAGAAGCCGACCTCGACGCCCTGATCGACCAGCTCCTCGCCGAACCTCGCTACGCCATCGACACGGAGTTCCATCGCGAGCGCACGTACTTCCCCCGGCTGGCGCTGGTGCAGATCGCCTGGTCGGGCGGGATCGCCATCATCGATCCACTGGCCGTCGACGCGGCACCGCTGCGGCGGCTGTTCGCCGGCGACGGGCTCGCCGTCGCCCACGCCGCCCAGCAGGACCTCGACGTCCTGACCCACGCCGTCGGGGCCATCCCCGGTCGACTGTTCGACACCCAGCTGGCGGCCGGGTTCGTCGGGTACGGCACGCCATCGCTGACGTCGTTGCTGCAGGGCGAGCTCAAGGTCACGCCGGCCAAAGGTGACCGTCTCACCGACTGGCTGCGTCGCCCCCTGAGCGACGCCCAGCGGGAGTACGCCGCCTCGGACGTCAGGTTCCTCCTCGACCTGCACGATCGGCTGGCCGCCGAGCTGGCTGGCCTCGGACGCCTGGGCTGGACCGAGGCGGCCTGCGAGGAGTTGCGCCGCAAGCCGACCGGGGCCACCCCGCCCGAGTCGGCGTGGCTCAAGCTGAAGGACGCACGAGCGCTCCGGTCGCGGTCACGGGCCGTCGCCCAGGCGATCGCCGCCTGGCGGGAGCGGGAGGCCGCGGCGAGCGACACGCCGGTGCGCCAGATCCTCTCCGACCTGGCCGTGCTCGGCATCGCCCAGCGCCAACCGACCACCCTTGACGAGCTGGCCCAGTCCCGCGGCGTCGACGAGCGGCACCTGCGGGGCCGCATCGGCCGGAACCTGCTGGCCGCCGTCGTGGCGGCGAAGGAGGCCGAGCCGCCGCAGGTCCCCGATGCGACCGAGGAGCTGGACCGTGCCAAGCGACCCGCCGTCACGCTCGTGTCGGCCTGGGTCAGCCAGGTGGCCAGGGACAGCCGCATCGACACCGCACTGCTGGCGACCAGGGCCGACCTGCTGGCGATCCTGCGCGGCGATCCCGCCGCCCGGCTGTCGACAGGATGGCGGGCCGAGTTGCTCGGCGACGCCATCTCCCGGCTCACGGAGGGCCACGCCGCGCTGACGTTCGACGGGAAGGGATCGCTGCGCCTCGTCGACGTCGCCACCGGCGTGGCCGACAGCGGGCCCATGGTGCCGCTTGCCGAGGAGCGGGCCAGGTAGACTGGTACCAATGTCAGTTCTCTAGACTTGGGAGCCCTGCGTGAAGAAGGGTCGTCATCGCCGTTTCGAAGAGGCGCGCAAGTTGAAGCAATCGGGCCCTGCGGCCTTCGACCTGGGGCTGGGGGATCGCAGCCGTCCGGTGGTCACCACCGAGCGGGAAGATGCTGACGACGAGTACGCCGAGCTGGCGGCCAAGTACGGCGTCGAGTTCGAAGACGACGAGCCCGACGACGACCAGCGGCCCGCGGCCGATCCCTGAACCGTGCCGGTTCGCTGACGGAGAACGTCAGCGTCCACCGCGGCGGAGCGTGGGGTGGGGCAGTGGGGTCCAGCGCTCTCGCTCCAGCTGTTCGACCAGCATGGCGTAGATCGCGGCGCCCACGAGCTCGATGATCTCGTCTCGGCTCGTGCGGTAGACGGGCTCCTCCGCCGTGAACGCCTCGGGGGCTTCGGTGCACCACCAGTGGAAGTCGGCGCCGCCGTCGCCCCAGTCGCGGCGCTTCCACTCCCGCAGGCGGGACGTGACGTGGCCGTGCTCGTCCGTCGAGTGCTCGAGGCGGATGGGGACCTGCCAGCACACGTCGGGCTTCCAGTCGAGCGGCCGTTCGCCGGCCTCCAGGGCGGCGACGTGCAGCGCACACCCCGTGCCACCGGCGAACCCCGGCCGGTTGAGGAAGATGCAGGCGGCGTCGACCATCCGGGTCACGGTCACCGGCGCACCGTCGTCGCCGTCACCCGGTCGCAGGAAGCCGCCGCGCCGGGCCCGGGCGTGGAACTGCATCTGGTCGGGCCGCAGCCGCACGAACGCCTTGACCACGCCGGCCACGTCGGCCTCGTCGACGAAGTGGGCGCCGTAGCTGCAACAGCCCTGTTCCAGTTCGGGCGCCGGCGCATCGAGCACGCCCTGGCACCCCGCGCCGTAGATGCAGTGGTACCCGGAGTGCAGGAACGTGGCGTCGAACACCCAGGTCCGCTGCTCCTCGGGGTCCTCGAAGCTGATCCACTCGTGGACGTCCTGGGCCGGCACGCCGCGGAATGGTACCGAGAGCCGGTTCGGGGCGACCGGTAGGCTCGATCGAACCCCATGAGCACCCCCGGAACACCGCGGACGGCCGACGAACTGCGGCAGTCGTTCATCGACTTCTTTGCCGCGCGCCAGCACACCCCGGTGCCCTCGGCGAGCCTCATCCCGCACGATCCGACGGTGCTGTTCAACGTCGCCGGCATGGTGCCGTTCAAGCGCTACTTCGTCGGCGACGAGACCCCTCCGTTCGACCGGGCCGTCAGCTCGCAGAAGTGCGTCCGCGCCGGTGGCAAGCACAACGACCTCGACGACGTCGGGCGCACCAAGCGCCACCTGGTGTTCTTCGAGATGATGGGCAACTTCAGCTTCGGGGACTACTTCAAGGAGCTGGCCATCCCCTACAGCTGGGAGCTCGTCACCGAGGGCTGGGGCATGGACGGCGACCGCGTCTGGGTCACCGTCCACGAGAGCGACGACGAGGCCGAGCAGATCTGGCACGACGTCGTCGGCGTGCCGATGGAGCGCATCCAGCGCCTCGGCGACAAGGACAACTTCTGGCAGATGGGCGACACCGGCCCGTGCGGCCCGTGCAGCGAGCTGCACATCGACCGCGGGCCCGACTTCGGACCCGACGGGGGGCCGCTCGGCGATCCCGACGGTGACCGGTACATGGAGTTCTGGAACCTCGTGTTCATGCAGTACGACCAGGCGCCCGACGGTTCCCGGACCCCGCTGCCGCAGCCGCAGATCGACACCGGCGCCGGGCTGGAGCGGATCCTGTGCCTGCTCCAGGGCGTCGATGCGGTCTGGGACACGGATCTGATGGCGCCGCTCATCGACCGGGCTTGCTCGCTGACCGGGCGCACCTACCGGGTCGGCGACTACGAGGATCGCGACAGCTTCGCCGTGCGCGTCCTCGCCGAGCACGCCCGCTCGGCCACGATGCTCGTCACCGACGGCGTGTTCCCGAGCAACGAGGCCCGCGGCTTCGTGCTGCGGCGCATCATCCGCCGGGCCATCCGCTACGCCTACCTCCTCGGAACGGAGGACCTCGTGATGCCGTCGCTGGCCGAGGTGGCCGTCGACGTCATGGGCGGGGCCTATCCCGACGTGGCCCGCCAGCGCGACTTCGTCGTCGGCGTGCTCGGCAAGGAGGAGGAGCGCTTCCGCCAGACGCTGCGCAACGGCCTGTCGATCCTCGAGACCGAGCTGGCCAGCGGGTCAACGGCGCTGTCGGGCTCGACGGCGTTCCTGCTCCACGACACGTACGGCTTCCCGTTGGAGCTGACCCAGGAGATCGCCGGCGAGCGCCAGGTCGACGTCGACGTCGACGGCTTCCAGCAGGAGATGGGCGAGCAGCGCCGACGGGCCAAGGCGGGCCGCAAGGTCGGTGCCGACGACGCCAACCTCGACGCCTACCGTGAGGTCGTCGAGCAGTTCGGGACCACGGCGTTCGTCGGCTACACCCAGGACGAGGCCGAGGCCCGCGTCCTGGCCGTGATCCCGGCCCCGCCGCGGGAGCCCGACATGCTGGAGATCTTCCTCGATCGCACGCCGTTCTACGCCGAGAGCGGCGGCCAGGTCGGCGACGCCGGCACCATCACCACCGACACCGGCACGGCCGAGGTCGTCGACACGACGTTCGCCCTGCCCAACCTGCGCCGCCACACGGTCCGGCTCACGTCGGGCTCGATCGCCACCGGGCAGGTCGCCACGGCCGCCATCGATGTCGCCCGTCGCAACGCCACCCGCCGCAACCACACCGCCACCCACCTGCTCCACCACGCCCTGCGGACGGTGCTCGGTGACCATGTCAAGCAGGCCGGCTCGCTCGTCGCGCCCGACCGGCTGCGCTTCGACTTCTCCCACTACGCGCCCGTGACGACCGAGCAGATCGAGGAGATCGAGCGGCTCGCCAACGCCGACACGCTGGCGAACACCGGCGTGCGGGCCTTCGAGACGACCAAGGCCGAGGCCGAGTCGCTCGGCGCCATCGCCTTCTTCGGCGACAAGTACGGCGAGATCGTGCGCGTCCTGGAGGCCGGCACGTCGATCGAGTTGTGCGGCGGCACGCACGTGCGGGCGACGGGCGACATCGGCACGATCAAGGTGGTCGGCGAGGGGTCGATCGGCTCCAACCTGCGCCGCATCGAGGCCGTCACCGGCGAGGCCAGCGTCGCCCTGCTGCAGCGCGACGAGCAGGCCGTGGCCGACGTCGCCCGTCTCGTCGGCACGAGCACCGACGACCTCGTCGGCGGCGTCCAGCGCAAGCTCGACGAGATCCGGTCGTTGCAGGACGAGCTGAAGG
>JACCUL010000196.1 GCA_013811855.1 Acidimicrobiia bacterium | reverse complement strand
GCCCTGATCCGGGGGGAGCGGTCGATCCCGGGTCCCGGTCCCGATCAGGTGCTCGAGCCGGGTGACGTCGTGTTGCTGATGGGCACCGACGCCGCCGTCGAGGCCGCCGAGCGCCTGCTCGAAGGGTGATCGCCGCCTTGGTCGCCGCCGGCACGGCCGGCACGGTGCTCATCGAGCTCGGGGCGTTCCTGCTGCTCCTGGCTGTGCTCGGCCGGCTGGCCGACCGGATCGGCGTCCCGTCCATCCCGCTGTACCTGCTGGCCGGGCTGGCCGTCGGCGAGGGCGGCATCCACCCGTTGGAGGCGTCGCAGGACTTCATCGCCGTCGGCTCGGACATCGGTGTGGTGCTCCTGCTCGTCATGCTCGGGCTGGAGTACTCGTCCGCCGAGCTCTTCGGCGGGCTGCGGACCAACGGCCTGGCCGGCGTCGTCGACCTCGTCGCCAACCTGACGCCGGGGCTCGTCGCCGGGCTGCTGCTCGGCTGGAGCCCGCTCACCGCCGTCCTCCTCGGCGGGGCACGTACGTGTCCTCGTCGGGCATCGTCGCCCGCCTGCTCGAGGAGATCGGTCGCGTCGGGAACCGGGAGACACCCGTGGTGTTGTCGATCCTCGTCATGGAGGACCTTGCCATGGCCGTCTACCTGCCGATCGTCGCCGGCCTCTTGATCGGCGACGGGCCGGTCGAGAGTGCCGTCTCGGTCGGCGTGGCGCTGCTCGTGGTGGTCGTGGTCATCGTGGCGTCGATGCGGTTCGGCCCGCAGATCACCCGAGCCGTCGACACCGAGTCGGCCGAGCTGCTCCTGCTCACGGTGCTCGGGCTGACGCTGCTGATCGCCGGCCTGGCCGAGGAGATCCAGGTGTCGTCGGCCGTCGGCGCGTTCCTCGTCGGCGTCTCGTTGTCGGGGCGGGTGGCCGAGCAGGGTCGCGAGCTCCTCCGCCCCCTGCGCGACGTCTTCGCCGGGATCTTCTTCGTCTTCTTCGGGCTGCAGGTCGATCCCGGTCGTCTGGCGCCGGCGGCCGCCCCGGCGCTGGCGCTCGTCGTCGTGACGGCGGCGACGAAGTTCGGCACCGGGTGGTGGGCGGCCAGGCGGGCCGGCATCGGCGTCCGCGGTCGGGCCCGCGCCGCAACGGTGCTACTGCCCCGCGGTGAGTTCTCGATCGTCGTCGCCGGCCTCGGTGTGGCCGCCGGCCAGACGTCCGACCTCGGGTCGATCACGGCGTGCTACGTGCTCGCCCTCGCCGTCGTCGGACCGCTGGCGACACGCTTCGCCGGCGCCATCGGCGACGCCCTCGACCGGCCGCCGAAGGGCGTGAGCGCCGCGGCATAGTGTCGGCTGGATGTCGTCGCACCTGTCGAAGGTCTGGTTCAAGGTCACCGATCTGCAGGTAGCCAGCGGTCGCGGCTGCCGGGTGACCACGATCGACGGCACCGAGTACCTCGACTTCGCCGCCGGCATTGCCGTCAACTCGACCGGCCACAGCCATCCGAAGGTCGTCGAGGCCATCGCCACCCAGGCGGGGCGCTTCATCCACGCCCAGGCGAACGTGTTCACCCACGACCTGCTGGAGCCGCTGGCCGCCCGCCTGGCCGAGCTGGCGCCGGGCGACATCGACACGTTCTTCTTCGCCAACTCCGGCGCCGAGATCACCGAAGCCTCGGTGAAGCTGGCCAAGCAAGTGACCGGCCGTCCCAACGTGATCGTCTTCGGCGGTTCGTTCCACGGCCGGACGCACCTGACGATGGCCATGACAACGTCGAAGACCGTGTACCGGTCCGGCCACGCGCCGCTGCCGTCGGGCATCTTCGTCGCCCCGTTTCCCGACCCGCTCGCCGCCGACGAGGACACGCAGGTCGCAGCCGCCCTGGCCGGGCTCGACCACCTGCTGGCGACGATGACGGCGCCCTCCGAGACGGCGGCGATGATCCTCGAACCGGTGCTCGGGGAAGGCGGCTACATCGTCGCCCCGCCGGCGTTCATCGCCGGTGTCGTCGAACGCTGCCGGCGCCACGACATCCTGTTCATCGCTGACGAGGTGCAGAGCGGCTTCGGGCGGACCGGCACGATGTTCGCCGTTGAGCAGCTCGGGGTCGAGCCCGACGTGATCTGCATGGCCAAGGGCATCGCCTCGGGGTTCCCGTTCGCCGCGCTGGGCACGCGGCGCGCGCTCGACGACCGCTGGCCGACGGGCAGCCACGGCGGCACGTACGGCGGCAACCCGATGGGCTGCGCGGCGGCGTTGGCCACCATCGACGTGATGACCGCGCCCGGGTTCCTGGAGAACGTCCGGGACCGCGGCGACCAGCTGCGCGACGGCCTGCGCCAACTGCAGGCCCAACACGACGGCCTGCGCCAGGTGCGCGGGCTCGGGCTGATGGTCGCCAGCGTGTTCGACGACCCGGCGCGCGTCAGCGCCGTCGCCCAGCACTGCCTGCGCGATGGCCGCCTCATCCTGATGTCGGCGGGCACGGCCGGCACCGCGCTGCGGTGGATGCCACCGCTCGTGGTCACGGCGGCCGAGATCGACGAGGCACTCCACGCGTTCGGCGCCGCCGTGAAGGCCACGGCCTAGCCAGGGTGCCGAGGCTCGATGCCGCTCGCGTCACCGCCTGGCGCGACCTGCAGTCGATCACGGCCCGCCTCGAGCGGGGCATCGACGAGAACCTGATGGCCGAGTGGCAGGTCCCCCTCGGTTGGTTCGACGTGCTCGCCGCACTCGCCCGGCTCGGCGGCTCGGCCCGTCCGAGCGAGCTGGCCGACGAGCTGCGCCTCGTGCGCTCCAGCACCAGCCGTCGGATCGACCGGCTGGAGGAGGAGGGATGGGTCCGGCGGCGGCCGGGCGCCGGGCGCACCGACGATCACCGCGCCGTCGTCGTCGAGCTGACGGCACGGGGCCGAACGCTCTGGCGGGCGATGAACGTCACGTACCGTCGCGCCGTGCAGGCCTGCTTTGCCGGCCGTCTGCAGGACGATGACGTCGCCGAGTTGGTGCGGATCCTGGACCTCATCGCCGACGCACCTCCGATTGCGATCTGACCGACGTCGCGCAGCAGACTCGCCGGCATGACCAGCGCAGTGATCGTGGAAGCCGTGCGGACGCCGCTCGGGAGGCGCAACGGGATGCTCAAGGACTGGCACCCCGTCGACCTGGCGGCGGAGACGCTGAGCGCGGCGACCGAACGATCCGGCCTCGATCCCGGCGCCGTCGACGACGTGATCATGGGCTGCGTCATGCAGGTCGGCGAGCAGGGCGTCAACGTGGCCCGCAACGCCGTCCTCGCCGCCGGCTGGCCCGAGAGCGTGCCCGGCACGACCATCGACCGCCAGTGCGGATCGAGCCAACAGGCCATCCACTTCGCCGCCCAAGGTGTCATGGCCGGGGTGTACGACGCCGTCGTGGCCTCCGGCGTCGAGGTCATGACCCGCGTGCCGATGGGCTCGTCGATGGCCGACGGCAAGTTCGGCTACCCGTTCGGTCCCAAGGTCGGCGCCCGCTACGCCGATGTCGGCGGGCTCGTGCCCCAGGGCATCTCGGCCGAGCTGATCGCCGACAAGTGGGACCTGTCGCGCGACGACCTCGACGCCTTCGGCGCCCGGAGCCAGCAGTTCGCCGCCCGTGCCACCGAGGAGGGCCGGTTCGAGCGGGAGATCCATCCCGTGCTCGGCGCCGACGGGGGGATGAAGGCACGGGACGAGGGGCTGCGGGAGACGACCGTCGAGTCGTTGGCCAAGCTGACGCCGTCGTTCCGCACGGAGGAGGACGGCGGTCGGGTGACGGCCGGCAACTCGTCGCAGATCACCGACGGGTCGGCCACGCTGGTCATCACCAGCGAGGACCGGGCCACCGAGCTCGGCCTCACGCCGCGGGCGCGGTTCGTGTCGTTCGCCGTCGCCGCCGGCGACCCCCGCCTGATGCTGACGGCGCCGATCCCGGCCACCAAGGCCGCGCTGGAGCGGGCCGGACTGTCGATCGACGACATCGACCTGGTCGAGATCAACGAGGCCTTCGCCTCTGTCGTGCTGGCGTGGGAGAAGGAGATCCACCCCGACATGGACAAGGTCAACGTCAACGGTGGGGCCATCGCGCTCGGCCACCCACTGGGCTGCTCCGGGGCCCGGCTGATGACGACACTGCTCCACGAGCTGGAGCGCACCGGCGGCCGGTACGGCCTGCAGACGATGTGCGAGGGCGGCGGCATGGCCAACGCCACGATCATCGAGCGCCTCTGACGCTCCGTCCACAGCCTGTGGACAAACCTGTCGGTAACTACGCGCCTGTCATTTCCGGACGGAGGGTTTGTGTCACCGCAGATGGCCTGAATCCGGGCACGCGCGGTGACACAAACCGCGGTCATTCGTTGATCGGGGCGACGACGACCATGTCCTCGAGACAGTGGCGCGGGGGCGGGGGATCCTCGTCGGGGGCCAGGGTCAACCGCAGCTCGACACCGCACACCTGGCAGCGGTAGCGCACGTTGATCCGGCGCATCTCGCCGGGCGGGGGTGGCGGCGGCAGCGGGCGGGTGACCGAGCGCAGCATCCCGATGCCGACCTTCCAGACCAGGTACCCGACGAGCAGACCGCCGAGGATCCAGACGACGTTCAGCGCCACCTCGTGGCCGTGAACAGCCCGCCGAGCAGGCAGGCCAGGCCGACCAGCATCGGGATGTTGCTGTCCGGCCAGACCAGGTAGCGGGCCATGATCGCCAGGCCGCCGACGATGAACAGGGCGAGCATCAGGATCGGCAGCCAGGGCGGGCTCTCGCGCAGCTCCTTGGGGATCGGCGGCGTGTAGCGCGCCGATGGCGTGACCCGGCCGGCGCCGGCGCGGGTCGTGGCC
>JACCUL010000175.1 GCA_013811855.1 Acidimicrobiia bacterium | reverse complement strand
TTCCTGATACTGGTCGCCGGGCGGCGGCGACTGCTGCTGCGGCTGCTGCGCCGGTCGTTCGCGATGGTCGCGGCCAGTGCCCAGCGCGACCGGGACCGCGTCAAGTCCCTCGCGGCACGGGCCGCGTTCGCCGGCCGTCCGATCGCCGACGTCGAAGCGACCGGCCGGGCCTACGCTGAGCGCGTCGCCGCCACGAGGCTCGACCCGGAGGTGCTGGAGCGGCTGCGCTGGCACCAGGCCGAGGGCCACGTCACGGTGCTCGTGTCGGCGTCGTTCGCCGTCTACCTCCGCCCGCTGGCCGAGCGGATGGACCTCGGTGACGTCGTCGGCACGGAGCTGGCCGTCGACAAGGACGACCGCTGCACCGGGGAGCTGGTCGGCGGGAACTGCCGGGCCGAGAACAAGGTGAGCCGGCTGCACGAGTGGTTGGTCGGGACCCACGGCGGCCGGGCCGGCGTGACGCTCTGGGCGTACGGCGACTCGCCCGGCGACCGGGCCATGCTGGCCGACGCCGACCACGCCGTCTGGCGGACGGAGCTGTGAGCTCCTCGTGAACGTTTGGCTGCGCAGTGCCCGGCCCAGGCAGTGGGCCAAGAACGTGCTCGTGTTCGCCGCCCCCGGCGCCGCCGGGGTGCTCGACGACTGGCCCGAGGCCGGCAAGGCGCTGCTCGCCTTCGTCGCCTTCTGCCTCGCCGCCAGCGGGATCTACCTGTGGAACGACGCCCTCGACGTCGACGCCGACCGCCAGCACCCCACCAAGCGGTTCCGGCCGATCGCCGCCGGGCTGGTCCCGGTCCGCCGGGCCAAGGTCGTCGGCACCGTGCTGCCCGTCGCCGCCCTCGGCGTCGCCGCGTTCACGGCTCGATGGCAGACGGTGGCCGTCGTCGCCGTGTACATCGCCACGACGATGGCCTACAGCTGGGTGCTCAAGCACGTCGCGGTCGTCGACATCGTCACGATCGCCTCCGGCTTCGTGCTACGGGCCGCCGGCGGTGCCGTCGCCGTCGACGTGCCGATGTCGAAGTGGTTCGTCCTGTGCACGGTGTTCGGCTCGCTCTTCATCGTCGTCGGCAAGCGCTACGCCGAGCTGCGCGAGATGGGCGACGAGGCGTCGAACGTCCGGGCGACGCTCGGTGACTACACCGTCGGCTACCTGCGCGTCGTGCTGACGGTGTCGATCGCGGCCGCGCTCGTCAGCTACTGCCAGTGGGCGTTCGAGACGGCCGAGGCGGTCGACGCCGACCTGCCGTTCTACGAACTTTCGATCGTGCCGATGTTGACGGCGCTGCTGCGCTACGCGCTCGTGCTCGAGCAGGGCCACGGCGGGGCGCCGGAAGAGGTCTTCGCGCGGGACCGGGTGCTGCAGCTGATGGGCGTGGCGTGGGTCATCGTGTTCGGCATGGGGGTGTACCTGCGGTGACGGGCGTGGCGCGACCGACGCTAGATGCCGTGCTGGCGCTGACCGACGGCATCGACGGATGGATGAGCGCCGACCAGGGGGCACGGCTGTACGAGGCGGCGCGGCGTTGCCCAGCCAACGGTCGCATCGTCGAGATCGGCAGCTTTCGCGGTCGGTCGACGATCGTCCTGGCGTCGGCGGCCGACCCGTCGGTCGAGGTCGTGGCCATCGACCCGCACGCCGGCAACGACCGCGGTCCTCAGGAGATCGAGGGGTTCGCCGCCGCGGCCCGGACCGACCGGGAGGTGTTCGAGCAGAACCTCGCCGCCGCCGGCGTGGCCGACCGCGTCCGCCACGTCGCCGCCTACTCCGACGCCGCCCACCCCGCCGTCGCGAGTCCCATCGACGTCCTGTACGTCGACGGCGCCCACCGCTTCGGGCCGGCGCGGGCCGACATCAGGGACTGGGGGCGGCGGATCGGCGACGGAGGCACGCTGCTGATCCACGACTCGTTCTCGTCGGTCGGCGTGACGCTGGCCATCCTTCGCCAGCTCGTCCTCGGTCGCCGGTTCCGCTACGTCGGACGGTCCCGCTCGTTGGCCGAGTACCGGGCCGACCTCGGCGGACACGGCGGCGTCGGCAACGCGCTGCGCCAGATCGCCCAGCTTCCGTGGTTCGCCCGCAACCTCACCCTCAAGGTGCTGTTGACGGTCGGGGTCGGCAAGCTGCTCCGGCGCCTCCGCATCCCCGTCCCCGAGTGGCCGTACTGAGCATGGTGACGCTGCTGACCGGCTGGGGGCGCACGAACCCGTCGGCGACCGAGGTCCTCGAGCACGGCGGCGAGGACGTCGATGGACTGGCCCGCATCGTCAAGGCGCTGCCGGCGCGTGGCGGCGTCGCCCGCGGCCTCGGGCGTTCCTATGGCGACCCGGCCCAGAACGGCGGCGGCGTCGTCGTGCGACTCGTCGACTCGGTGCACGACGTCGCCATCGACGCCGCCGCCGGGACGGCCACCGTGCCGGCCGGGGTCAGCCTCGACGACCTGCTGGCGCTGCTCGTCCCGCGAGGCTTCTTCGTTCCCGTCTCGCCGGGCACCCGCTTCGTCACCGTCGGCGGGGCCATCGCCAGCGACATCCACGGCAAGAACCACCACCTCGAAGGGTCGTTCGGCAACCACGTGCGGCGGCTCTCGCTCCTGTTGGCCGACGGCACCGTCGCCGAGCTCGGGCCCGGCGAGCGGCCGGACCTGTTCTGGGCCACGGTCGGCGGGATGGGCCTGACCGGCATCATCCTCGACGCCACGATCCGCCTGCTGCCCATCGAGACCAGCCGCTGCAGCGTCGACACCGAACGGGCCGACGATCTCGACACCCTGCTGACGATGATGGACGAGGGCGACCGCTTCTACCGCTACTCGGTGGCATGGATCGACCTGATGGCCACGGGTTCCCGGTTGGGCCGGGCCGTGCTGACCCGCGGCGAGCACGCCACCGTCGACCAGTTGCGACCGAAGCAGGCCGTCGACCCGCTCGTGTACGACGCGCGCCAGCGCATCGCCGTGCCGCCGCTCGTGCCGCCGGCCGGCTTCGTCAACCACACCACGATCAAGGCGTTCAACGAGCTGTGGTTCCGCAAGGCGCCCAGGCGCCGGGTGGCCCAGATCGTGTCGATCCCGGCCTACTTCCACCCGCTCGACTTCGTCGGCTCGTGGAACCGCATGTACGGGCGGGCGGGGTTCGTGCAGTACCAGTTCGTCGTGCCGTTCGGCCAGGAGCGGGCGCTGCGGGCGGTCGTCGAGCGCCTGTCGGCGACGGGGACTCCCAACTTCATCCCCGTGCTCAAGCGCTTCGGTGCTGCCAACCCGGCCCCGCTCAGTTTCCCCCGCCCAGGGTGGGCGCTGGCCCTCGACATCCCCGCCGGCGCCAGGGATCTCGACGCCCTGCTGCACGGGCTGGACGAGGTCGTGCTCGACGCCGGGGGCCGCCACTACCTGGCCAAGGACGCCCACACGACGCCCGGTGCGATCCGCCGCGGCTATCCCCGCCTCGACGAGTGGCGGGCCGTGCGGGCGTCCGTCGACCCCGCCGGGAGGTGGACCAGCGACCAGAGCCGCCGCCTCCGCCTGCTGGCGGACTGACCCGCCGCCGAGCGCGGCTGGCAGGATCACGGCCCATGGAGAACGCCCTCGGCGAACCGCAGACGATCGTGCTGCTCGGCGGCACCAGCGACATCGGCAGGGCGATCGTCGACGAGCTCGTCTCACCGGTCACCCGCACCATCGTGCTGGCCGCCCGGCGGCCCGATGCGGTCGAAGCTGGGCCGCTCACCGCGCCGGAGCGCACCGTCGACGTCGTCGCGTTCGACGCCGCCGACACGGCCAGCCACGCCGGGTTCGTGCAGGACCTCGTGGCCCGCCACGGCGACCTCGACGTGGTCGTCGTCGCCTTCGGCCAGTTGGCCGAGCAGGACGACCTCGACGACGACCCGACGGCGGCGGCGGCGCTGGTGCACGTCAACTACACGGGCGCCGTCAGCGTCGGCCTCGCCGTCGCCGCCCAGTTCCGCCGCCAGGGCCACGGACGCCTCGTGGTGCTGTCGAGCGTCGCCGGCGAGCGGGTGCGCAAGAGCAACTTCGTCTACGGCTCGTCGAAGGCGGGACTGGACGGCTTCGCCCAAGGCCTCGGCGACGCGCTGGCCGGCAGCGGGGCCAGCGTCCTCGTCGTGCGACCCGGCTTCGTGCACTCCAAGATGACGGCGGGCCTGAAGGCGGCGCCGCTCGCTACGACGCCGACGAAGGTGGCCGCGGCCACTGTCGCTGGCCTGCGCCGGGGTCGCCGCACGGTGTGGGTACCGGCCCTCCTGCGCCCGATGTTCGCCGTCTTCCGCCACCTCCCCGGCGTCGTCTGGCGTCGCCTCGACCTGTAGCCGCCGGCCACAACTGGGTGCGGATCGTCTCACCGGCCGTTCGCGTCAGCGAATCTGGAGGTGGCGTGCACATTCGCTGACGTGAAACGACCAGACGCCGCCGTGACACCCAGGGAGTTCAGTGCTGGCCATGACCTCCACCAATCGCCGCGTGACGGCGATCGCCACAGGTCAGCACGGCATCGTCAGCCGAGCGGCGGCCCACGCCGCCGGCGTCAGCGATGCCGCGCTCCGGAGCCGGGTCGAGAGCGGCTTCCTCGTTCAGTTCGGGGCTCACACCTTCCGGCTCGCCGGTTCGACGCGGGACGCCGTCGACCTCCTGCGTGGTGTGCTCGCTGACGTCGGTGCGCCGGCGTGGGCCTGCGGCACCACGGCGGTGGCACTGCACGGTTTCGACGGATGGGCGCTGCGCCGGCCCTTTCACATCCTCCTGCCGCGCGGCCGATACCTGCGGCGGTCCGCCGTGACGCTCCACACGGGCGACGACCTGCCGCCGATCGACCTCGAGGAGCAGTTCGAGGTTGCCACCACCAGCCCGACGCGCACGATCATCGACCTGGCGGCGGCATCCACACGGGATCAGCTCGCCGTCGCCCTCGATTCGGCGCGGCGCGACGGGCTGACCAGCGAGCCCCTGCTCCATCGGCGCATCGCCGCGCTACGGGGCAAGGGCCGCCGTGGCCTACCGGCCTTGGTCGACGTCCTCGACGGCCGCGACGTCGTCCGTCGCGGGCACAGCTGGTTGGAGCGCGAGTTCCTTCACCTGCTCACCCGCGCCGGCCTCCCGCGACCGGTCACCCAGCAGGTGCTCGCCCGCGCCGGCGGCCGGGTGTGCGCGTCGACTGCCGGTTCCCGGACACGGCGGTGGTCGTCGAGCTGCTCGGCCACCGCTTCCACCGGTCACGCCAGCAGATGCGGCGCGACGTCGAGCGCCTCAACGCGCTGACCCTCGAGGGCCTCGTGCCGTTCCAGTTCACCTACGACATGGTCGTCGGCGACCCGGCGGGCGCGCTGCGCACCGTCCGCCAGGCGCTCGCGCCTTCTACGTCAGCGAACCTGCAGGCCAGCTGAAGGTTCGCTGACATGAAACGGGAATGAGACGATCCGTACCCAGATGGTCACGGGCAGCGGCGGTAGAGGACGGCGAGGTCGTCCTGCCACGAGCCGACCTCGCAGAACTGGGTGCGGATGACCCGGTTCGGGGCGTTCGAGCCGAACTCGATCGAGGTGTTCGGCTCGTACCAGCCGCTCCACAGGCCGGTCAACACGATCCAGTCGGCGCTGGCGACGTCGGCGGCCAGGCGAGACCCCTCGGCGTTGGCCACGCCGGGATCCATCTCGATGAAGTACGTCGCCGGGTCGAGCTCGGGGAACAGCCAGTAGACGAACGCGTCGCTGTACCACGTGCGGCGCAGGTCGAGCGGCCCGACGAAGAGGCGCTCACCGGGCTTGGCCAGGCTGTCGAGCCGGTAGACGGCCGACTGCACGGCCAGGTAGGCCTCGAAGTCGCCGAGGTAGAACCGGCGGTCGTCGCGCGTCACGGCAAACGGGCTGGGCACCTGGTTGAGGCCGATGCGGGTGTGCAGCAGGTAGTAGCGGAACGTGAACAGGGCCGTGAACGTGAACGTGATGAACAGGGCGAAGGCGCCGCCGACGGCGAGGGCCCGCCGGGCCGACACGTGCGGGCGGACCCGGCTGGCGACCTCCATGACGACGACGACCGCGAACGGCCACGACACGCACGTGACCCACAGCAGGTGGGCCGAGTCGGGGCGCTGCAGCGCCTGGGGCAGGATGCCGACGCTGACCAGGGCGACGCCGAGCACGACGGCCGAGCGGCCGGTGGCCACCTGGCTGCGCCGGCGCCGCCACAGGCCGAACAGCACCAGGGCGATGGTGCCGCCGACCATCACGCAGAACCACAGATAGAGGGAGTGCGACGCCGAGAGGTGGGGAAACCTCCACCACGGCGGCACCTCCTCGGCGACGCCCTGCAGCGCGCCGTCGAGCACGTCCCACGACGGCGGCCGGGGGAGTTCCCGCCCGGCCCGCAGCTCCAGCACCGGATCGGTGACCATGCCCCGCCACGCCGCCTCCGGGCCGGCCATGATCAGGTGGACCCACATCGGGATCAGGCCGACGGCGCCGCCGGTCAGGACGTTGTACCGGGCCGCCGGCCGGCGCAGCATCACCCACCCGAGGCCGAGCCCGAGCGCCAGCACGAGGTCGGGGCGGTAGGTCAAGGCAAAGCCGCCGAGGAAGCCGGCGATCAACCAGGCTCGGCGCTGGCGCGGTGGGTCGTCGAGGTGCATCCCGCGGATGGCGAACACGAGCGCCCACAGTGTGAGGGCCAGGCCACCGTTCCAGGCCATTGCCGTCAGGCCGATCGGTGTCATCACGTAGACGACGGCCAGGGCGCCAACGGCGGTGGCGGCCAGCCGACCCCACGGCCGGGCCAGCGTGAACAGGGCCAGGATGATCGCCACGTGCTGGAGCAGGCCGAAGGTCCGCTCGGCGACGAGCGAGTACCCGAACAGCTCGTACCAACCGAGCAGGACGTGCAGCGATCCGGGTCCGTACAGGTGCAGGAAGTCGACGTTGGGCACGTCGCCACGCCGGATGCGCTCGGGGAAGTAGAGCATGAAGCCCTCCTCCATCGTCCCGCCGGTGAAGCGGTACAGCCCGCGCAGCGGGACGGCGACGAGTCCCAGGACGACGGTGATGCCGAGCCACGTCTGGGCGGCGCCGAAGCTGAGGCGGCGCAGGCCCCCGGAGCCGCCGAGGACGAAGGCCGTCAGGTCGTCGCGGACGACGTCGGGGATCTCGATCGGCCCCGTCGGGTCGAGCACGATCTCGGCCGGGAGGATGTCGCCGTCGCCGTCGGCCGCGTCGCCGGGGCGCGGTTCGTCATCGCACGGCTCGTCGTCGCCGACCAGGTCGTCGTACGGCGCCGGGCGCGGCGGTGCCGTCGGCGGGGGGAGCTCCACGAGGGCGTGAACCTAGTGCCGGGGCTGTCCCGCCCAGGATCGGCCGGCGCGCCGTGACGATGGAGGCCTCGCTCGTCGCTCGGCCGTGACGATGGAGGCCTCGCTCGTCGCTCGGCCTCTAGCCTCTGGCCGTCATGACCGATCGGCCAGGGGTCGCGCCCGGGATCCTGGCCCGGTCGTGGGCGCGGGTCCTCGCCGCCACCGTCGTGGTCGGGCTGCCGCTGATCGCCGCCGCCATCGCCCTGTCCGGGAAGTCGTGGCATCCCGTCCTCGACCTGGCCATGACCGAGTTCCGGGTCCGCGACGTCGGCACCTCCCGCACCCCGCTGATCGGCCTGCCCGGGCGCATCGGCGAGTACCCCGACCAGGGGAGCCACCCAGGACCGCTGAGCTTCTACCTGTTGGCTCCGACGTACCGGCTGACGGGCTCCACGGCGTGGGGGTTGCAGCTGGCCACCGTCGTCATCCACGTGGCCGCCATCTCGGTGGCCCTGTGGATCGGAAATCGCCGCCGCGGCTGGACCGGCCTGGCCGCCGTCGCCCTGCTGCTGGCGCTCGTCGTGCGCGGGTACGGGCAGGTGGCCCTGACCCAGCCCTGGAACCCGTTCTTGCCACTGGTCCCGTGGATCGTGGTCCTGTTGGCCGCCTGGGCCGTGCTCGCCGGCGACCACCTGCTGCTCGTGCCGCTCGTCGCCGCGGCCACGTTCTGCGCCCAGACCCACGTGCCGTACGTGGCGCTCGCCGCCGGCCTGGTCGCCGTGCCGGTCGCCGTCGTGGCC
>JACCUL010000174.1 GCA_013811855.1 Acidimicrobiia bacterium | reverse complement strand
CGCTGCAACCGGAGCATCCCGAGCTGTACTTCGGTGAGAGCCTGCGCGACTGGTACGCCATCGTCGACACGGAGCGCACCGAGCAGGACGGCGCCCGCTTCGAGGCCGACACCGGCATCGCCCTGTCCTCCTTCTACCGCAAGCTCGTGCTGGGCCTGACCACCGGCGAACTGCAGCCGTTGCTGTCGGGCGACCTGACCGACGAGTCGCAGCTGCTCTACCGCCGTGACGTGATCGAGCGGCTGCGCGGTGTGGCGCCGTTCCTCACGTTCGACGGCGACCCCTATCCCGTGATCACGGCCGAGAGCGTGGTCTGGGTGGTCTCCGGCTACACGACCTCCACGTCGTACCCGTACTCCCAGTTCTCCGCGCTCGGCGGACGCCGGGTCAATTACGCCCACGCCTCGATCTGGGCCACCGTCGACGCCTACGACGGCTCCGTGCACCTGTACCGCACGGAGGTCGGCGGCGCCGACGACCCGATCCTGCGGGCGTGGGAAGGCGTGTTCCCGGGGCTGGTCGAGGCGATCGCCGCCATGCCCGCCGCGGTGCGCGACCACCTGCGCTACCCGACTGACCTGCTCGACACCCAGCTGGCGCTCCTCGGCAAGTATCACGTCGACGACGCCGACACGCTGTTCAGCGGCACGCAGCGGTGGTCCGTCTCGGCCGCCCCGTCGACCGGCGTCGGCGCCGCGGCCGACGGGACCGCCGACCCCGTCACGCTCTTCATGCCCGGCGACGACCCCGAGCTGGGTGGGCATTGGGTCGCCATCACACCGCTCAGCCCTGGCACGTCGCCTAGCGACAGCTCGGCGCGCGAGGAGCTGGCGGCGATCGTCATCGCCGACCACGACGATCCGGAACGCCTCCGCCTGCTGACGGTCGACGTCGGCGCCGGCCGCACCGCCGCGACACCACGTGTCGCCCAGAGCGCCATCGACGCCGACCCGGAGCTGGCCCGCACGTTCACGCTGCTCAACGCGAACGGCTCGCAGGTGCAATTCGGCCCGATGACGCCGCTGATCACCGACGGCGCGCTGTTCTGGGTCCGACCGGTCGTGGTGCGCAGTACGGCCAGTACGGCCGCGCCGCGCCTGTTCGGCGTGCTCGCCGTGTCCGAAGGCCTCGTCGGCCTCGCCGACGACCCCGCGCAGGCCCTCACCGCCGCCTACGACTGACGTCGGATCAGCGTTCCGACGCTTCGGTGTAGGCGTCGACGACGTCGTTGGCCTCGCCGTCGGCGACCAGCTTGCCCTGCTCGATCCAGAGGGCGCGATCGCAGGTGTGGCGGATCTCTCCCAGGGAGTGGGTGACCATCATCAACGTGCCGGCCTTGTCCAACAGCCCGCGGATGCGCTGGTTGGACTTGCGCCTGAAGCGCCGATCGCCGACGGCCAACCCCTCGTCGATGAGCAGGATCTTCGGCTCGACCGACGTGGCGATGGCGAAGTGCAGGCGGGCCCGCATGCCCGACGAGTACGTGCGCAGGGGTCGATGGATCGCTTCGCCGAGCTCCGTGAACTCGATCAGCTCGGGGAGCCGGGCGTCGATCTCCTGCGATGACATGCCGAGCGCCAGGCAACCGATGCGGATGTTGCGGTAGCCGCTGGCGCGAGGCAGCAGCGAGGCGCCGACGCCGAGCAACGTCGGCTCCCCCGACACGAGGATCTGCCCCCTGGCCGGGGCCAGCAGGCCGGCCAGCGCCGAGAACAGCGTCGACTTGCCCGAGCCGTTGGAGCCGATCACCCCGACCGCTTCGCCTTCGCGCACGTCGAACGAGATGCCGCGCACGGCGCGCACGACACTGCGTCCGGTGCCGGTGCGGGTGATCAGCCGCTGGGCGATCGCGGCGCGGCGGTCGCTGTACAACTCGTACTCGATGTGCACGTTGCGCACGCTGATCGACAGTGGCGGGACCGCCATCACGACCGTCCGTAACGCAGCTCGGCTCGCCGGAAGTACCAGAAGCCGACCATCAGCACGAGCGACGAGACGACGACGAGCTGGGCGACCTGGAACAGCTCCATGGGCAGGCCGAGGAAGACCCATCGGTAGAGGTTGACCAGGTCGACGAGCGGGTTGAGGTTGAAGATCCGCTGGATGTACGGCGCCGTCGTGGCGTTGTCGAGGTACCGCTCGATGGGGAACATGACCCCCGAGACGTATCTCAGCAGGCGGAACATGTACGGGACGATCTGCTCGACGTCACGGAAGCTGTCATTGAGCCGCGCCGTGATGAACGCCCCGCCGAGGTTGAGCATCGTGTGGACGAGGATGACGAACGGCAGGGCGAGCCAGCGCCGGGAGACGCCCTCACCCGTCCCGACGGCGAGTACGGCCAGCACGCCGAGCTCGAAACCGAACGTCAGCAGGCGGCTGATCACCTCGGACACCGGGAGCAGGGCGCGCGGGAATCGCAGCGAGCGCAGCAAGCCTTGGTTGCGGGAGATCGAACGGGCCCCACCGGTGACCGATGCTTGGGTCAAACGGTAGGCGAAGACCCCGACCGTCAACCAGAGGATGAAGTTGCGGATGCCCCGATCGGTGTTCAGCATCAGGCCGAACACGAGGTAGTACACGGCCACGTTGAGCATCGGGTTCCCGAGGTGCCAGATGTTGCCGAGGAGCGTGTCCTGGTGACTGGCCCGGATCTGCTCCACCGGCATGGCGACGGCGAAGTCGCGGCGCGACCACATGTCGGCCAGATAACGGTCGACCGGCGCCTGCGTGTGGAGAGGCCGCAGGGCCGTGGCGTTCTCGGTGGCGGTCATCGCGGTGTCACGGTGCGAATCGCTCGCGCAGCGTCTTCTTCGAGAACTTGCCGACGCTCGTCTTCGGCACCTCCTCGATGAACTCGACGCGGTCGGGGACCTGCCACTTGGCGAGTCGGGGGGCGAGGTGGGCGAGCACGTCGTCGGCCGACATCTCGGCGCCTTGCTCGAGGACGACACAGGCCATCGGCCGTTCGCCCCAACGCTCGTCTGGGATGCCGATGACGGCGGCCTCCTTGATCAGCGGGTGGGCCATCAGCTCATTCTCCAGCTCGACCGAGGAGATCCACTCGCCGCCCGACTTGATGAGGTCCTTGGTGCGGTCGACGAGCCGGATGCGGCCACGTTCGTCCATCGTGGCGACGTCGCCGGTGCGCAGCCAGCCGTCGGCGGTGAAGCTGTCGCCGGCCCGCTCGTCGTGGTAGTAGGTCGCCGCGATCCACGGTCCGGCGCACTGCAGCTCCCCGCTGCTCTCGCCGTCGCGCGGGACGGGCGTGGTCGTGTCCGGCTCGACGACGCGGCACTCGACCCCGAACGAGATGCGCCCGACGCCGGCTCGCAGGTGGGACTGCTCCTCGTCGCTCAGCGATCCCTGGTCGGCGTCGAGCCGGCACACCGACGCCACCGGGCTGGTCTCGGTCATCCCCCACGCCTGCAGGATGGGCAGTCCGGTCTGGCGGCGGTAGGCCTCCGACAGCGCCGGGGGCACCGCCGACCCGCCGCACGGGATGGCCCGCAGGTGCGACGTGTCCCGGCCTTCGAGCTGCGGCAGCACCTGCATCCAGATGGTCGGCACGCCGGCGGCGACGGTGACTCGCTCCTCGACGACGAGGTCGGCGATGGCCGGCCCGGACAGGTCGGGCCCCGGCATCACGAGGTCGGCCCCGCAGGCGACGCCGGCGTGGGCCAGGCCCCAGGCGTTGGCGTGGAACATCGGGACCACGGGGAGGATGCGGTCGGACTCCCGGGCCCCGAGCGAATCGGCCATCATCACGCCCATCGTGTGCAGGAACGTGCTGCGATGGCTGTACACGACGCCTTTGGGGTGGCCCGTGGTGCCGCTCGTGTAGCACATGCTGGCCGCCTGGTTCTCGTCGTCGACGTGGAAGTCGACCGCCTCGGCGGCGGCCAGCAGCTCCTCGTAGTCCAAGAGCTCGTGGCCGGCGAGGTCGTCCGGGCTCTCGCCGTCGCCGCTGGCGGCCCGTCCCCCACCTGGCCCGTCGTCCATGAGCACCAGGTGGCGGAGCCGCTCGAACGTCGGCAGCAGGGGCGCCAGGAGGCCGAGCAGCGAGCGGTCGACGAAGATCACCTCGTCGTCGGCGTGGTTGACGATGTACGTCAACTGCTCGGGGAACAGCCTGATGTTCAGCGTGTGGAGCACGCGGCCGCTGCACGGCGCGGCGAAGTACAGCTCGAGGTGGCGGGCGGTGTTCCAGCCGAACGTCGCCACCCGCCCGTCAGCGGCGATGCCGAGCGTGTCGAGCACACCGCCGAGCCGGCGGGTCCGCTCGGCCCACTCGCCGTACGTCACCCGCTGACGCCCACCGGGCGTCGCTGTCGTCACGGTCTTGTGCGCGAAGTACTGCTCGGCCCGGCCGAACAGGTGGGTGATCGTCAGCGGTGTGTCCTGCATCAGGCCCTGCATGCCGACGGACAATACGACCAGCCAGTTAGCTTCGGCCGCCGTGGATGGTGCCGCCGATGAGCCCGCGGTGCCCGTCGGCCCCGTCGAGGAGGTCGCCGAGGTCGACGACGTCGAGCCCCACCGCCCGCCGGCATGGGCACCGCTGGCGCTGATCGCGTTCGTCGGGTTGGTCATCTGCACGAACGTCGCCAATGCCGTGTGGGCGGCATGGGTCGACGACCACCCGGCGGCACTGCTGGCGCTGTCCTCCCGGCAGCGCTACCTCGTCGGCACCGTCACGGGCGGCATCTCCCCGTGGGCGTACGCCATGATCGGGGCGGCGCGCATCGCCGCCGCCTTCGTCGTCTGCCACCTCCTCGGGCGGGCCTACCGGGATCAGGCGCTGACGTGGTTCACGCGCTACCTCGGCGTGCGCAACGAGGCGCTGGCGTCCTACCAGCGCGGCTTCCACGCCGCCGAGGTCGGGCTGGTCCCGTTCTTCGCCGGCAGCAACATCGTGGCCGTGCTCACCGGTGTGCAGCGCACGCCGCCGGTCCGCCTGGCCGCTCTGCTGGGCATCGGCATCGCCGGGCGCCTGGCGCTGATGTGGTGGCTGGCCAAGGCGTTCGAGGACCAGCTCACGGACGTGCTGGACTTCACGCAGCGCTACCAGTGGTGGGCGCTCGGCATCTCGATCGCCCTCGTCGTCCTCGTCAACGTGCGCAACTTCCGGCGCCGCTGACAACCCGATTGGGGGACAGACGTGACGGGCAGGCTGGCGTCCATGGCCACCGATCTGCCCCGTGTCCTCGATGTGGTCGCCGTATCGTCGCTCGACGTGTACGTCACCGGCGGTGGCGGGGCCGGGCTGGTGGCCGCCGCCGAACGGGGCCCGGCCGGGACGACCGCCGAGCTCGAGGCGTCAGGGCTGCGCGGCCGCGGCGGGGCCGGATTCCCGACCGGCACGAAGTGGCGCACCATCGTGGACACCGGTGTCGCCGCGTCCCGCGTCGTCGTCAACGCCGCCGAGGGCGAGCCGGGCAGTCTGAAGGACCGCACCCTGCTCGCCCGCAACCCGTACCGCGTCCTCGAAGGCGCCCTGATCGCGGCCGCCACCGTCGGGGCGCCGCAGGTGCTGGTGGCGTTGAAGGCCACCTCGACGAAGGAGATCGAGATCCTCGAGCGGGCCATCGCCGAGCTCGGCCGGGCCGGGTGGGGGCCGAACGTCGAGATCGCCGTGCTGCCCGGTCCCGGCGAGTACCTGTTCGGCGAGGAGACGGCGCTGTTGGAGGTGGCCGCCGGGCGACCACCGTTCCCGCGCCTCGCCCCGCCGTACCGGGACGGCGTGAGCGAACCCCCGACCTTGGCCAACAACGTCGAGACGCTGGCCAACGTGGCGCTGATCATGGCCAACGGCGCCGACTGGTTCCGCCAGGTCGGGACGGCCGAGTCGCCGGGAACCGTCGTGTGCACAATCAGCGGGTCGGTGCGCCACGCTGGCGTGCAAGAGGTCGTGCTCGGCACACCGCTGTCGGCCGTCATCGACGACGTCGGCGGCGGCACGGTCGAGGGCGCCGGCGTGCGGGCCGTGCTGTCGGGCGTCTCCCACCCGTTGCTGCCGGCGTCCAAGCTCGACACGCCCCTCACGTACGAGGACATGGAGGCGGCTGGCAGCGGGCTCGGCGCGGCCGGGTTCATCGTCTTCGACGACGGCGACGACCTCGTCGCCGTGACCCAAGGCGTCGCCCGGTTCCTCGCCGTCGAGTCGTGCGGGCAGTGCACCCCGTGCAAGCAGGACGGGTTGGCCATCGCCGACCTGCTCGATCGCTTCCGCCGGTCGAACGGCACCGAGGACGACGTCGGGGTGCTGTCTTCGCGCATCGACACCGTGACCGATGGGGCCCGCTGCTTCCTGGCCCACCAGCAGCAGCGCGTCGTCGGCAGCCTCCTGGCGTTGTTCCCCGAGGAGCTCGCCGCCCACATGGAGCAGGCCGAGGAACGCCGACCCGCGGTGGCGCCGGTCGTCATCGCCGAGCTGCGGGAGATCGTCGACGGGCGGGCCAAGGTCGACCAGGAGCATGCGACCAAGCAGCCGGACTGGACGTTCGACGCCGAGGACTCCGGTACGGCACCGGCCGAGCGCATGGCTGGACCGGACGACCTGGACGATGTCGCCCGGAGCGGTTGAGGCGCGGATCGTGGCCCACGACGGGTGGCCGCGGCCGGTGTTGCTCGCCGGGACGCCGGTCGTCGGCCTGGCCGATCATCTGCGTCGTGGCGGCGGCATCGCTTACGCCGCCGCCGTGCGCCAGGGACGAGACGCCACGATTGACGCGGTCGCCCGCAGCGGCCTCCGTGGCCGTGGCGGGGCCGGCTTCGCGACCGGTCGCAAGTGGGCTGGGATCCGCGACGCCGGAGCGGGCCGGCGGTTCGCCGTGTGCAACGCGGCGGAGGGCGAGCCGGGGACGTTCAAGGACCGGGCCCTCCTGCGCCACGACCCGTACCAGGTGCTCGAGGGGTTGGCGATCGCCGCCTTCGCCGTCGGCGCCGAAGCGGCCGTCATCGCCACCAAACGCAGCTACGCGCCCGAGGCGGCGCGCATCGCGACGGCGATCGAGGAGATGGCAGCCGATGGGAGCTTCGGTGCCGTGCCCGTGTCGCTCGTGCTCGGTCCGGACGAGTACCTCTTCGGCGAGGAGAAGGCGCTGCTCGAGGTCATCGAGGGCAAGGAGCCGCTCCCACGGCTGCTCCCTCCGTACCAGCACGGGTTGTTCGCCACCGAGATCCAGACCGGCTGGGAGTCGGTCGAGGCGCCCGCCGACGGCGTGACGGGCGCCAACCCGACGCTCGTCAACAACGTCGAGACGCTGGCGCACGTCACCCAGGTGCTGCGTCACGGGCCCGAGCACCTGCGGTCGCGAGGAACGAGCGAGTCGCCGGGCACGGTCGTCGTCACCGTCGTCGGCGACGTGACGCGCCCACTCGTCGTCGAGGTCGACATGGGCACGCCGCTGTCGGTCCTGGTCGAGCTGGCCGGCGGGGCCCATCCCGGCCGGACGCTGCGCTCGTGCTACTCCGGCGTCGCCAACGCCGTCATCACGGCCGATCACTTCGACGTCCCGGCGGACTACGAGTCGCTCGCCGCCATCGGCAGCGGCCTCGGCTCGGCCGGCTTCGTGTTCTACGACGACTCGGCGTGCCCGGTGGAGGTGGCGCGCAGCTTCTCCCGCTTCCTGTACGTGGAGTCGTGCGGGCAGTGCCGTAGCTGCAAGTTCGGGTGCGGCGAGATCACACGGGCGCTGGAGCGGCTCAACGACGGTGCCGGCTCCGATCACGACATCGGCGTCATCGGCGCCCGGCTGCGCTCGGTCACCGACCAGGTGCGCTGCTACCTCGCCACGGAGGAGCAGGTGTTGATCGCCAGTGTCCTGCGGGCGTTCCCCGAGGAGTTCGCATTGCACATCGAGGGCCGCTGCTCGGTCGAACCGGCGCGCCCGATCGTCGTGCCGAAGATCACCGACCTCGCCGACGGGGTCGTCCGCTACGACGACCGCCAGGCGTCGAAGCAGCCCGACTGGACGTACGCTCCGCCGTCGTGACCGACGTAGGCCCCGCCGGCACTAGAAGAGGCCGGCGACGAAGTCGTCGGGGTCGAACGGGAGCAGGTCGTCGATCGTCTCACCGACGCCGACGAGCTTGACCGGGATGCCGAGCTCGGTCTCGACGGCGAACACGATGCCGCCGCGCGCCGAGCCGTCGAGCTTGGTCAGCACGACGCCGGTGACCTGGGTGGCGTCGCCGAACTCGCGGGCCTGGGCCAGGCCGTTCTGACCGGTCGTGGCGTCGATGACGAGCAACACCTCGGTGACCCGGCCGGCCCCCTTCTCGGCGACGCGGCGGACCTTGCGCAGCTCGTCCATGAGGTTCGTCTTGGTGTGCAGGCGCCCGGCGGTGTCGGCGAGGACGAGCTCGACGCCTCGCGACGCGGCCCGCTCGACGGCGTCGAAGACCACGGCGCTCGGGTCGCCACCCTCGGCCCCGCGGACGACCTCGGCCCCGGACCGCTCGGCCCACGTCGTCAACTGCTCGACGGCGGCGGCCCGGAACGTGTCGCCGGCGGCCAGGAGCACGCGATGACCGGCCCGTTGCTGCTGCTCGGCGACCTTGCCGATGGTGGTCGTCTTGCCGACGCCGTTGACGCCGACGAACAGCCAGACGTCGGGGTGGCCGTCGTCACCAGCGGGCGTCGGGAGCGAACGGTCGGTGTCGACCAGCTGCCCACGCATCTCGGCTTGCAGTGCGTCGAGCAAGGCGTCGGGCTCGGTGATGCCCTGCTCCTTGACGCGGCCGCGCAGGTCGTCGAGCAGGCGGGTCGTCACGCCGATGCCGACGTCGGCTCGCAGCAGGGCCTCTTCGAGCTCGTCCCACGTCTCGTCGGTGATGCGGTCCCGGCTGCGAATGCCGGCGAAGGCGCCGGCCAGCGCGGCCCGCGCCCGGCCCATGCGCTGGCGCAGGGTCGGCGGCTCGAGAACGACCGGCGGCTCGGAAACGTCGGGCTCGAGGACGTCTACCGCACCCGGCATCGAGGGTTGCGGCGGCGCCGTCGGTGGTGCCGGCGGCGTGACCGAGGGCGGCTCGACGGTCCGCGCCGCCCGCCGCCGGCTGACCACCAGCACGGCGACCCCGAACGCCACGACGAGCGCGACAAGGACCAGGTACTGCCACTCCATCGCCCACCGACGCTATCGAGACCCAGGTTTGTGTCACCGAATCGCGCGAACCCGGCCGCGTGCGGTGCACAAACGGGGGGACTCAGGCGTCGCTGAGGCGTTGGGCCAGCCAGGCGAGGGGGATCGACACCGCCATCACGAACGTCGCCGTGACGTTGACGAGGGGCACGGTGTTCGGTCGGCTGATGTTGGCGTAGATCCACTGCGGCAGGGTCTGATAACCCGAGCCGGCGGTGAACGTCGTGACGACGATCTCGTCGAAGCTCAGGGCGAAGGCGAGGATGCCGCCGGCGACCACCGCCGAGCGCACGAGCGGGAACGTCACGTAACGGAACGTCTGGCCGGCACGGGCGCCGAGGTCGGCCGAGGCCTCCAGCAGGTTCGGCGACGTGCGCCGCAGCCGGGCAACCACGTTGTTGTAGGCGATCACCACGCAGAACGTGGCGTGGGCGACGACGAGGGAGTGGAACCCGAAGCCGACACGGAAGTCGACGAGGCCGAGGTCGATGCGCCGATCGAAGCTGTTCTGCAGCGCCACCGCGGTGACGATGCCCGGCAGGGCGATCGGCAGGATGAACAGGAACGACACCGCGGTGCGACCGAAGAAGCGGAACCGATGCATGGCGAACGCGGCCAGCGAGCCGAGCACGAGCGCGATCGCCGTGGCGGCGAGCGCCACCTTGACCGAGCTCCACAGCGCCTCCCGCGGACCGTCGGCCTTCCGCGCCGCCCGCCACCAGTCGAGCGTCAGGCCCTGCGGCGGCCACGACAGCGACGTGGCCGTGTTCAGGCTGAGCACGGCCACGACGACGAGCGGCACGTACAGGAAGGCCAGGCCGACCCACGACACGAGGCGCAGCACCCATCGGGCGGAGCGGGACAGGTTCACAGGCTCTCGAAGGCGCCGATGCGCTTCATGCCGACGAGGTAGGCGACGATGATGACGAGCGGCCAGATCGTGTAGGCCGCAGCGAGGGGCTGGTTCGGAGCCAGCAGCGTGCTCTCGATGAGGTTGCCGACGAGGCGGATCTTTCCTTCCGTGACGATCTTCGGGATGATGAAATCCCCGAGCGACAGCGAGAAGGTGAACACCGAACCGGCGGCGATCGACGGGATCAGCAGCGGCACGATCACGGACCGGAACGTGCGCAGCGGGCGGGCGCCGAGGTCGCCGCTGGCGTCGAGCAGCGACGGCGGCAGCCGCTCGAGACCGGCGTAGATCGGCAGGATCATGTACGGCACCCACAGGTAGGTGAGGGCCAGGATGACGGCGATCCAGCCGAAGCCCGGCGTCACGCCGAGCACGGAGTCGAGGAAGCCGCCGTGGGTGTTCACGCCGAACGGCGACGCCGGGCGGAGCATCGCCTTCCAGGCGTAGCCCTTGACGAGGTACCCGGCCCACAGCGGCAGCAGCGCGGAGACGAGCAGCGCGCGGCGGTAGCGGGGCTTGGCCACCTTGGCGATGTAGAAGGCCATCGGCAGGGCGATGACGATGCACAGCGCCGTGACGGCGAGGGCGACGCCCGCCGACTTGAGCACGACGGCGACGTTCTCCCCCACCGTGAAGGCCCGGCGCAGGTTGTCGCCGGTGACGTCCGTCGTCGGCTCGTTGCTGACGGGATCGGTGGTGAACAGCGAGGCCGCCACGAGCAGGGCCAGCGACCCGATGTAGACGGCCAGCATCCACGCCACCGGCGGTCCGAGGAGCGCCAGCACCCCGCGCCGTAACGAGGTCACGGCACGAGGCGGGCGCGTGTGCTGCGGATTCAGCTGCGGACGCTGTTCCAGGCGTTCACCCATTCGGAGTACGGCACGCACATGACGTCGGTGCGACCGTCGATGCACTCCTCGGTCGCCGTCGTCCAGTAGTACACGTCGTCCCAGTACGCCTCGTCCTCGGCGTGGAACGTCTCGCAGTGCCCCTCGGTCGTGAGGTCGCAGCTCTTGGCGTTGGCCGGCGCCTCACCGAACCACTCGGCGACGGCGGCGTTGGCCTCCGGCGAGATGATCCAGTCCATCCACATGTACATGCAGTTGGGGTGGGCGGCCTCGCTGGCGATCATCCAGGTGTCCGACCAGCCCGTGGCCCCCTCGACCGTCTTGACGGCGTCGATGGTCGCGCCGTTGGCCTGGGCCAGGTTGACGATGACCTGCCACGTCGTGCCGGCCAGGACCGTGCCACCTTCCAGCGCGGCCTGCTGATCCGTGTACAGCGCCCAGTACTGGCCGGCCAACTTCTTCTGCTGCTCGAGCAGGGCGATGGCGGCGTCGAACTGGTCCTGGTCGAGCGCGTACGGGTTGGTGATGCCGAGCTCGGGCTGGGTGGCCATCAGGTACAGCGCGGCGTCGGCGATGTAGATCGGGCTGTCGTACACCGAGATGGAGCCGTCGGCCGGCGTGCCGCCGTCGAACATCACCGACAGCGAGTCGGGCGCGCCGTCGGCGAACGCCTCGGTGTTGTAGACGAGCAGGTTGGCGCCGCGGCCGTGAGGGACGCCGTAGGGCACGCCGTCCACCGAGTTGTGCTCCTGCAGCTTGAGTCCCTCGAAGACGTCCACGTAGTTCGGGATGAGGTTCACGTTGACCGGGGCGACCTCGCCGCCGGCGATCAGCCGGGTCGTGGCATCACCCGACGCCGAGACCCCGTCGTACTCGCCGGTTTGCATCAGCTGGACCATCTCGTCGGAGGAGTTGCCGAGGCGGACGTTGACCGCGCAGCCGGTCTGCTCCTCGAACGGCGTGACCCAGTCGACGGCCGGATCCGTCGAGCCGTCCTCGACGTAGCCGGCCCAGGCGATGAGGTTGACCTCTCCCTCACCCTCGCCGAGCTCGGTCGGCGCGCCCTCGGGCACGTCGTCCGGCGGCGCCGTCGTGGCG
>JACCUL010000171.1 GCA_013811855.1 Acidimicrobiia bacterium | reverse complement strand
CTCCAGCACTGTCCGCAGGCTGGCCTCGTCGCCGGCCGCCAGCAGCTGGGCGACCTCGTCCTGCTCGGCCGTCGGCAGCAGACCGTCCACGAACCGCTGGACCTCGTGCTCCGGGTAGGCGCCGACGAACCCGTCGACGACCTGGCCGTCACGCAGGGCGTAGACGGCCGGGATCGACTGCACCTGGAACGCCTTGCTGATCCCTGGGTTGGCGTCGATGTCGACCTTGGCCAGCACGACCTTGCCGTCGGTGGCGTCAACGACCTTCTCGATGATCGGGCCGAGCGTCCGGCACGGGCCGCACCACTCCGCCCACAGGTCGACCACGACCGGCTGCTGTGCGGAGGCCAGGATGACCTGCTCGTCGAACGTGGCGTCGGTGACGTCGATGGCCATGCCCTGCACGCTACCGACCATGGGTACCCTCGGACCGATGACGGCCGACGTCGAACCGGGCGCCGACGCCGCGGCGCGCGGTGACGTGTTCGAGCTGCCCGGCCTCGCCTTCGGGCCGGTCACGAGCTGGCTCCTCGAGCACGTCGAGGGGACCGTCGCGCCGTTCGCGTTCGACATCATCGCCGGTGGTCACTCCAACCTCACGTACCTCGTCACGGCGGCCGACGGCGCCCGGTTCGTCCTCCGGCGCCCGCCGCTGCACCACCGCCTGGCCAGCGCCCACGACGTCGGGCGCGAGCACCGCATCATCCGGGCGCTGCGCGACTCCGCCGTGCCCGTGCCGCGGGCGCTCGCCTACTGCGCCGACCACGAGGTCACCGGCGCGCCGTTCTTCGTCATGGCGTTCGTCGACGGACACGTCGTGCGCGATCAGGCGACGGCGACGCGTGCCCTGACGCCACCGGCGCGCGCCCTGGCCAGCGAGTCGCTCGTCGACACCTTGGCGGCGATCCATGGGGTCGATGTCGCGGCCGCCGGCCTCGCCGATCTGTCCCGCCACGACGGCTACATCGCCCGCCAGCTCGCCCGCTGGTACGGCCAGTGGAACCTGCAGCACACTCGGGAGCTGCGCGAGATCGACGAGGTGCACGCCGAGCTGACGCGGCGCATCCCGGATCAGGGACCGGCGACGATCGTCCACGGCGACTTCCGCCTCGACAACTGCATCGTCACGTCGAACGGCGACGTCGCCGCCGTGCTCGACTGGGAGATTTGCACGCTCGGTGATCCGCTGGCCGACGTCGGCCTGCTGCAGGTGTACTGGACGGGGCCCGACGACGAGCCGAGCGCGTGGGCCGGCCAGGCCACGGCGATCGAGGGGTTCTGGAACCGGGCCGGCCTGGTCGACCGCTACGCCGCAGTGTCGGGCCGGGACGTGGCGGACCTCGACTTCTACGTCGCCTTCGGGTACTGGAAGTTGGCCTGCATCCTGGAGGGCGTGTACGCCCGGTACCTCGGCGGCGCGCTCGGCGCCCGTGATCCCACCGAGCTGGCCCCGTTCGCCGAGCAGATCACAAGCGCCGCCCGGACCGCGGCCGCGCTGTTGGAGCGGTCGTGACCGAGCGAGTCTTCGAGCGAGCGAACCGGCCATGAGTGAGGATCACCGGTACGTGGATGACGTGGCCGGGGCGCTGCGTGATCCCGTGCTCGTCGTCATGTTGACCGGCTGGATCGACGCCAGCGGCTCGGCGGCGGCGGCGATGGCCGCGCTCGAGGAGGAGTGCCGGTCGCACCCGCTGATCGAGTTCGACGACGACACGTACATCGACTACCGGGCCCGCCGGCCCACGCTGGAGCTGCGCGACGGTGTCAACACCGGCCTCGCGTGGGCGGTCCCGCAGCTGCAGATCGGCGCCGTCGGCGGCCGCGACATCCTGACGCTCAGCGGCCCGGAGCCGGACATGAACTGGCACCGCTTCGCCACCACCGTCGGCCAGATCGCCGTCGAGCTGAAGGTCGGGCGCATGGTGGCGCTCGGCGCTTATCCGTTCGCCACCCCGCACACCCGGCCGGCCCACCTCTCGGCCACGTCGCCGTCTCGCCAGCTGCTCGACGCGTTGCCGTTCCGCACCAGCTCGATCGACGTGCCGGCCGGCATGGCGGCGGCGCTCGAGTTGGCGCTGCACGAGCGCGACATCCCGGCCGTCGGCATCTGGGTGCAGGTGCCGCACTACGTCGCCACGATGTCCTACCCGGCGGCGTCCGTGGCGCTGCTCGACGGGCTGGGCACGGCGTCCGGGATCAGCGTCGAGGCCCAGGGGTTGCGGCGCGAGGCGTTGCTCCAACGCGAGCGCCTCGACCATCTCGTCGAGGGCAACGACGAACACCGGACGATGGTCGCCCAGTTCGAGGAGCTCTACGACGCCGCCGACGAGTCCGTCACGACCTCCACGGCCGACGACGCGCCGCCCGGCGACGGCGAGCTGGAGCTGCGCTCCGGCGACGAGATCGCCGCCGAGGTCGAGCGCTACCTTCGCGACCACGGCAAGAGCTGAGCCGCGCCGGCCGCGCCGCGCAGCCAGGTCGTGACGTTGGCGCCCAGCGCTTCGTCGGCGTAGCCGCCCTCCTGCAGCACGACGAGCGGGCGGCCGCGGGCAGCCACGGCGTCCCCGCAACGGTCGAAGCCGTCGGTGGTCACGGCCAGGTCGCACATCGGATCGCCGACGTACGTGTCGACACCCAGTGACACGACGACGACAGCCGGGTCGAAGGCGTCGACGGCATCGAGGGCGCCGGCCAGCGCGCGTAGGTAGGCATCGTCGTCGGTGCCGGCGGCCAGTGGCACGTTGCACGTCGAGCCCCGCCCGCGGCCTGCGCCCGTCTCGTCGGCGAACCCGGTGTGGTACGGGTAGGCCCGCGCCGGGTCGCCGTGCAAAGACACGAAGGCCACGTCGCCTCGGGAGAAGAAGATCTGCTGCGTGCCGTTGCCGTGGTGGTAGTCGACGTCGAGCACGGCGACCTTGCTGCCCGTCGTCACGGCGATGTGCGCGGCGGCGACGGCGGCGTTGTTGAAGAAGCAGTACCCGCCGTACAGCGCCGTCGTGGCGTGGTGGCCCGGCGGCCGGCACAGCCCGTAGGCGACGCGCTCCCCGCCGAGCACGGCTTCCGCTGTCGAGAGCGCCACGGAGACAGCCGACCGCGCCGCATCGTACGTGCCGCTCGTCAACGGGGTCGTCGTCTCGAAGCACCACCAGCCCAGGCGCCCGGCCACCGAGGTCGGCTCGGCGCCGTCAGCCATCCCGGCGCGCAGGCCGGCCATGGCGAACACGTCGGGGACGACGTCGTGCACCTGGCGCACGTCGCGCTGGTAGTCCTCCCACGCCGACGCCAGGAAGCGCACGAGACCAGGGTCGTGCACGGCCTCGATCGGCGCCGTGCCCCACTCGGCCGGCTCGGCGATGGCGAAGTCGGCGTCGGCGGCGAGCGCGGCGTGGATCGCCTCGGCCCGGCCGGGGTGCTCGAACGGCGGTTGCCACCCCGACGACTCCAGCTCCTGCTCCGGATCGTGGAGGC
The DNA here is from genome assembly GCA_013811855.1 of Acidimicrobiia bacterium. GTDB lineage: Bacteria > Actinomycetota > Acidimicrobiia > Acidimicrobiales > Ilumatobacteraceae > JALZMG01. The sequence goes on along the minus strand of JACCUL010000171.1, from coordinate 4,434 downwards.
GATGGCGTGGCGACGAGAAGACCTTCACCTGCTCGCTGCGCTCACGCCAGTTCGAGCTCCTCGTCGAGGTACAGCTCGCGGCAGCGGCCGCGCTGGAGCTTGCCCGACGACGTCTTGGGCAGGGTGCCGGCGCGCACCAGCATGACGTCGCGCGGCGGGAGCCCGCAGACCTCGAGCGTGCGGTGGTGGACGGCGTGGCGAACGGCCGCGAGCTCGACGGTCGGATCGGCGCGCACCTCGGCCACGACGACCACGCTCTCCTTGCCCTTGTAGCCCTCCATCCCGAAAGCGATCACGTTGCCGGCCCTCACACCCGGCAGCAGTCCGACGGGCCGCTCGATGTCCTCCGGGAAGACGTTGCGACCACCGACGATGATGACGTCCTTGATGCGCCCGCAGACCACGAGCTCGCCGTCGAGCAGGTAGGCCAGGTCGCCCGTGCACAGCCAGCCGTCCCGGAAGAGGGCGGCGGTCGCTTCGGGCCGGCGGTAGTAACCGGGCGTCACCGAGGTGCCGCGGATGATCAGCTCGCCGACGTGGCGCTCGGGCTGCTCCTCGAACGTGTCGGGGTCGACGACCCGCAGCTCCAGGCCCGGGAGCGCCGTGCCGAGCAACGGCAGCCGGCGGGCGGTCAGCGCCAGCTCGTCGGGATCGTCGACGACCACCGGCTTGGCGACCCGGTCCCGCTCCAGCACGACCCGGTCGACGGTGTCGCACACCAGGCCCCGGTGGCGGGGCGGGAACGACGCCCCGATGGCCGTCTCGGCCATGCCGAAGGCCGGGAACACGCTGCCGGCCCGGAAGCCGTACGGCGCCGCGGCCTCGACGAACGCCTCGACGGCCGCCGGGTCGACCGGCTCGGCGCCGGACAGGGCGAGCGTCAGCGACGACAGGTCGATGTCGCGCAGCCGGCGCAGGGCTCGGGTCGCCAGCACCCACGAGAAGTTCGGGCCCGCCGTCGCCGTGCCCCGCCAGTCCGAGATCCATTGCAGCCAGTTGCCGGGGTGGGCCAGGAAGTCCTGCGGGGCCGCCTGCACGAGATCGACGCCCTTGGTCATCGGCAGGGCGAGGAAGCCGACGAGCCCCATGTCGTGATACAGCGGCAGCCACGAGACGAGCACCTCGTCGGCCGTCATCTGGGCGGCGCCGCAGACGGCGTCGATGTTGGCCGTCAGCACCCGGTCGGGGACCATCACGCCCTTCGGCTCGCTCGTCGAGCCGCTCGTGTACTGCAGGATGACGAGCCGCTCGGGATCGGGCGCCGGCACCTCCAGGGCGTCGCCGGTCGGCACGCCGGGCGCGCCGGGCAGGACGGCGCCCATCGCCTCGGTCGGCGGATCGCCGGGCGCGCCCTCGTAGAACGCGGCGAGTTGCTCGTCGATCAGTACGAGCGAGGCGTCGCCGTGGCGGATCCGAGCACGCGTCGACTCGATGAAGGCCTCCAGCGACCCCATGCGCATCGGCAGGGGCAGCACCATCGACGCCACGCCGGCCATCCAGCAGCCGCGCACGATGGTGACCAGCTCGCGGCTGGTCGGGCCGAGCACGGCGACGTGGTCGCCGGGAACCAGACCGCGGGCCTGCAGCGCGGCGCCGACGGCGCGCGCCTCGTCGTGGAGCTGGCGCCACGACACGAACACCGGCGTGTCATCGGTGGTCACCGACGTCCCGACGAAGCGGATCCCCGTCGGGACGTCGGCGGACCGTTCCAATTGTTCGATGGTCGACGCCGGTGCCCCCATGCCCGATCGACGCTAGCGGGCACGATCCCACCGATCCGGCGCCCGGCCCCTGTCGTAGAGTTCACGTCCGCCATGACCACCGAGCCCGACGCCCCGCCCGCCGAGACCGCCGCCGCGGCAGGCGACGACGTGCCGCCGTTCCGCTACCGCGTCGAGCTGGCCGGCGAGATCGAGCGGTTCTGGCAGGACCGCTGGGCCGCCGCCGGCGCGTTCGAGGCGCCCAACCCGTCCGGCCCGCTGGCCGACCCCGACGCCCTCGCCGCGTTGGGCGACAAGCTGTTCGTGCTCGACATGTTCCCGTACCCGTCGGGCAACGGGCTGCACGTCGGCAACACGCTGGGCTACATCGGCACCGACGTGTACGTCCGGTACCAGCGGATGCTCGGCCGCAACGTCCTCTACACGATGGGCTTCGACGCGTTCGGCCTGCCCGTCGAGCAGTACGCCATGCAGACCGGCCAGCATCCGGCGATCACCACCGCCGCCAACGTCGGCACGTACCGCCGACAGGTGCGCCGGCTCGGGCTGAGCCACGATCGGCGCCGCTCGATCGAAACGACCGACCCGGCCTACTACCGCTGGACCCAGTGGATCTTCTCGCGCATCTTCGACTCCTGGTACGACCCGGACGCGGCACGTCCCGACGGCGGCCGCGGGCGGGCCCGTCCGATCGCCGAGCTCGTCGCCGAGTACGAGTCGGGCACCCGCTCGGTGCCCGGCCGACGCTGGTCGGCGCTGTCGGCCGGGGACCGGGCGGACGTCGTCGACCGCCAGCGCCTGGCCTACGTGGCTGAGGCGCCGGTCAACTGGTGCCCGGGGCTCGGCACCGTCGTCGCCAACGAGGAGGTCACCGCCGACGGGCGCAGCGACCGCGGCAACTTCCCGGTGTTCAAGCGGACGATGCGTCAGTGGATGATGCGCATCACGGCCTACGCCGACCGCCTGCTCGACGATCTCGACACGCTCGACTGGACCGACTCGCTGAAGACGATGCAGCGCAACTGGATCGGCCGGTCGACGGGCGCGCGGGTGCGGTTCGACTCGCCCGCCGGCCCGCTCGAGGTGTTCACGACGCGCCCCGACACGCTGTTCGGGGCCACGTTCATGGTGCTCGCGCCCGAGCACCCGGTGGTCGCCGATCTGACGACGTCGCCGCAGGGGCCGGCGGTCGCCGAGTACCGCCGCCAGGCGATGGACCGCCTGGACGTCGAGCGCCAGGCCGAGGACCGCGCCAAGACCGGCGTCTTCACCGGCTCGTACGCCACCAACCCCGTGACCGGGCAGGACATCCCGATCTGGGTCGCCGACTACGTGCTCATGGGCTATGGCACCGGGGCCATCATGGCCGTGCCCTGCGGCGACCAGCGGGACTTCGAGTTCGCCACCGTCTTCGGGCTGGACATCCCGCCGATCCAGCAGCCGCCCGACGAGTGGTTCGCCGAGCGGCGGATGGCGCCCACGTTGCGTACCGACCGCTGGCCGGAGGCCTTCGTCGGCAACGCTCCGTACATCAACTCGGCCAACGGCGACATCGACCTGGCCCCGGTCGCCACCGTCACCGAGGCCGTCGACATCGTCAACGCGTGGCTCGAAGCCAACGGCCACGGCCGGGCCACGACAACGTTCAAGCTGCGCGACTGGCTGTTCAGCCGCCAGCGCTACTGGGGCGAGCCGTTCCCGATCGTGTGGGACGACGACGGCCACCCGCACCTGCTGCCCGACGACCAGCTGCCCGTCGAGCTGCCCGAGACCGACAGCTTCTCGCCCCGGACGTTCGACCCGGACGACGAGTTCTCCGAGCCGGAGATCCCACTGGCCCGGCTGGACGACTGGCTGGAGGTCGAACTGGATCTGGGCGACGGTCCCCGGACGTACCGGCGGGAGACCAACGTCATGCCGCAGTGGGCCGGCTCGTGTTGGTACGAGCTGCGCTACTGCGACCCGACGAACGACGCCGCGCTGGTCGATCCCGCGGTCGAGGCCTACTGGATGGGCCCGCAGACCGACGTCCGGCCGGACCATCCCGGCGGCGTCGACCTGTACGTCGGCGGCGTCGAGCACGCCGTGCTGCACCTGCTGTACGCCCGCTTCTGGCACAAGGTGCTGTACGACCTGGGCCACGTGTCGTCGCGCGAGCCGTACGCCCGCCTGTTCAACCAGGGCTACGTCCTCGCCGCCGCCTACACCGACGAGCGCGGCGTGTACGTCGAGGCCGCCGACGTGGTCGACCGTCGGGACGGCACGTTCGCCTTCGAGGGCGCCGCCGTCGCCCGCGAGTGGGGGAAGATGGGCAAGAGCCTGAAGAACTTCGTCTCCCCCGACGAGATGTGCGACCGCCACGGCGCCGACACGTTCCGGCTCTACCTGATGACGGCCGGCCCGCTCGACGCGTCCCGGCCGTGGGAGCCGCGCGACGTCGTCGGGATGTACCGCTTCCTGCAGCGGGCTTGGCGGAACCTGATCGACGAGCAGACGGGCGCCGCCACCGTCGTCGACGTCCCGGCCGACGACGACACCCGCCGCCGCCTGCACCGCACGATCCACGACGTCGGGGCCGAGCTCGACTCGCTGCGCGCCAACACGGCGATCGCCAAGCTGATCGAGCTGAACAACCACCTGACGAAGGCCGGCCCCACGTCGCGGGAGGTCGCCCAGCCGTTCGTGCTCTTGCTGTCACCGTTCGCGCCGCACA
>JACCUL010000164.1 GCA_013811855.1 Acidimicrobiia bacterium | reverse complement strand
GAGGCGTCGTGCCCGAGGGGTTCGACACGGTGGCCGCCCGGGCCATGCTGGCCGACGGCACGGTCTGCGAGCTGTGCCTGTGGCGCGCCGACGATCCCGGCGAGCGGGCGACGGGGTTGATGGGCGTCACCGATCTCGGCGGAGCCGACGGCATGGTCTTCCTGTACGACGAACCGACCGGCTCCCAGTTCTGGATGCGCGACACCCTGATCCCGCTGGCGATCGTCTTCTTCGGCGCCGACGGCACGTTCGTGTCGAGCGCGGAGATGATCCCGTGCGCCGACGGCACGGACTGCACTCGCTACCCGCCCGCGGCGCCGTTCACGGCGGCTGTCGAGCTGCCGGCCGGCGAGGTCGTCCGCCTTGGCATCGGCCCCGGCACCGTGCTCACCGTGCTCGAACAGGACTGTCTCATCGCGCCCTGACGCCGTCGGTTGTGACAGCCACAACGACATCACGCGTCATTGTGGCTGTCACAGATCCCGGGGCCGGGTCAACCGGCGACGATCACCGCCTGGGTCTGGGTGACGAGGGCGACACGCTTGTCGGCGTCGTCGCGCACGTCGGTCTGCACGACGATGGTCGTGCGCCCGACGTGCAGGGGAAGGCTGGTGGCGTGCACGGCACCATCGCGCACACCGCGGAAGAAGTTGGTCTTGGACTCGATCGTCGACGTCACAGCCCCGGCCGGCAGGTTGAGGAAGGCGCACACGGCACCGGTGGTGTCGGCCAGTGCCATCACCGCCCCGCCGTGGAGCAGCCCGCCCGACGTGCACCGCTGCGGGGACCACGCCATGTGGCCGACGACCTCCGCGGGCGCGGCCGCCGACAACTCGACGCCGAGCAGCTCGGCCAGCGGCATCATCGACACCATCGCCTGCAGATCCATGCCGCGATCATCGCGTCGGCGGGCGATGTGACACCCATGGCGCATGCTCGGGCCGTGAACGACGCACCCCCGGTACACTCGCTCGGTCCCATCAACCCTGCCCCGGACCAACGGGGCCCCGGCGTGCTGCGTGCCCGCCGAGTCCGCAGGGAGGTCACATCCACGCCATGATGCGTGCGTACGAACTCATGATCATCGTCGACGGAGACGTCGAGGACCCGAAGGCGCAGTCGTGGGTCAAGACCGTCACCGACGGCATCGAGGCGGCCGGCGGCTCCGTGCACGGCAAGCCCGACTGGTGGGGCAAGCGGCCCTTCGCCTATCCGATCAACCGCAAGCCGACCGGCTACTACCTCGTCATCGAGACGCTCGCCCCCGGCGGCGCGCTCGACGAGCTCGAGCGCCAACTGCGCCTCGCGGACGACATCGTCCGCCACAAGCTCATCCGCCTGCCCGATGCCGAGGCGGCCCGCCGCGGCATGACGGGCGACGCCGCCTGAGCGCGGCCGCAGGGAAGGAACACCAATGGCAGACAACAGCGTCACCCTCGTCGGCAACGTCACCCGGGATCCGGAGCTCCGCTACACCAGCGGCGGCCGCGGGGTGGCCAGCTTCGGCCTGGCCGTCAACCGCCGGTACCAGGTCAACGGCGAGTGGCAGGAGCAAACGTCGTTCTTCAACGTCGTCGCCTGGGGCACCCTCGGCGAGAACGCCGTGCACTCCGTCGTCAAGGGCACCCGCATCATCGTCGCCGGTCGCCTCGAGCAGCGCTCGTGGGAGACCCAAGAGGGTGAGAAGCGCAGCGTCGTCGAGGTCGTCGCCGACGAGCTCGGTCCCAGCCTGCGATGGGCCACGGCGAACATCGAAAAGACCTCCCGCAGCACCCCCGACGGCGGTGGTGGTGGCGGCAGCAGCAGCGAGGGCGCTGGCGGTGGTGGCAACCGCGCCCCCGCGCCGAGCTACAGCGGCGAGGAAGAGCCGTTCTGACCAGCACCCCCCGAGACGAAGGCACCGACTGATGGCCAGCAAGAAGAACCGCGCCAGGGCGTCCAAAGAGACGTCCCCCCGCAAGTACAAGAAGAAGACCAGCGCGTTGATCACCGAGAAGGTGGAGTACGTCGACTACAAGAACGTCGACCTGCTCTCACGCTTCATGAGCGATCGGGCCAAGATCCGCAACCGGCGGGTCAGTGGCAACGACGTGCAGCAGCAGCGGGAGGTCGCATCGGCGATCAAGATCGCCCGCGAGATGGCGTTGTTGCCGTACGCCAAGCGGGTCTCCACACAGCGCACCCGCCCGCCTCGTGAGGGCCGTCCCGGCCGGGACCGTGACGCCGAGGCCAGGGCCGAAGCGGCGGGAGCTGTCGGCGACGAGCTCGAGGACACCGCGGCGACCGAGGGTGCCGAGGCCCCGGGCGTCGACGAGCCCGCGGAGGCCTGACGTGAAGGTCATCCTCCGGTCGGACATCGACGGTCTCGGCAAGCGCGGTGACATCGTCGACGTGGCCGACGGCTACGGGCGCAACTACCTGCTGCCGCGCGGTCTGGCGTTCACCGCCACCGCGGGCGCCGTCGACCAGGCGGCGCGGATGCGCCGGGCCCGCGACCTCCGTCACGCCAAGGATCGCGAGGCCGCCCAAACCGTGGCCACCACGCTGGTGCCGAAGGTCATCACCATCTCGGCCAAGGCCGGACGCGAGGGTCGGCTGTTCGGCTCGATCACGCTCAACGACGTGGTGGACGCGGTGCGCGAGCAGACCGGCGTCGAGCTCGAGCGGCGGCAGCTCGATGCCGATCCGATCAAATCCCTCGGCCAGCACGTGATCACGGCCAAGCTGCACAGTGATGTGGCCTTCCCGATCACGGTCGACGTCGTCGCCGTCTGATCACCTCCGGCGGCGTCAGGGGCCGCCAAGGGGACGGCGTCGTCCACACGCCGTCCACAGGAAATCCATGGCCCCCTCCACTGGTACCCCACAACGTGCTGCTGAGAGGGTGTCGTGATGGACCGCCGCACCGATCGCCGCAGCGGGCGCGGCGACGAACCCCGGCGCACCACCAACCGGGTCCCGCCGCACAACATCGAGGCCGAGGAGTCGGTCCTCGGTGCGGTGCTGTTGTCGAGGGACGCCATCTCGGCGGTCAGCGAGCTCAACCTGCGGCCCGACGACTTCTACAAGCCGGGCCACCAGTACATCTTCGACGCCGCCCGCGCCCTGTACGCCACTGGCCGGCCGGTCGACACGATCACCGTCGCCGACGAGCTGCGCCGGATCGGCCTGCTGGAGCAGATCGGCGGGTCCGAGGCGCTCCACGCTCTGCAGAACGCCACGCCGGCGATCTCCAATGCCGCCCACTATGCCGGGATCGTGCAGAGCACGGCCGTGCTGCGCCAGCTCATCCACGTCGCCAGCGACATCGCCGAGCTGGCCTACGAGGGCCCCGACGACGCTCGCAAGGCCGTCGACGAGGCCGAGTCCAAAGTGTTCCGCATCGCCGATGAGCGCACTGCGGCCACCGAGCGGCCGCTGGGCGAGCTGCTCAAGCTGGCCATGGAGCGGCTCGAGGAGACGTACGAGCGGGGCGACACCATCACCGGCATCGCCACCGGCTACCACGAGCTCGACGACCTGCTGTCCGGGCTGCAGCCCTCGACGCTGAACATCGTCGGCGCCCGCCCTGCCATGGGCAAGACGGCGTTCGGGTTGGGCATCGCCACCCACGTCGCCCAGACCACAAGCCGGCCAGTGCTCGTGTTCTCGATGGAGATGGGCCACGCCGAGCTGACCCAGCGGATCCTGGCCAGCGAGGCCCGTGTCAACTCGACCAAGCTGCGCACCGGCCGGCTCAACGAGGCCGACTGGGCCAAGATCGGCCGGGCCATCGGCCGGCTCGAGGTGCCGCTGTACCTGGACGACAACCCGCGCATCACGGTGATGGAGATCCGCGCCAAGGCCCGCCGGCTGAAGCACAAGCACGGTGGACTGGCGCTGATCGTCATCGACTACCTGCAGCTGATGACCGGCGGCCCGAACCCGGAGAACCGCCAGCTCGAGATCAGCGAGATCAGCCGCAACTTGAAGATCCTGGCCCGTGAGCTGGAGGTACCGATCCTGGCGCTCAGCCAGCTCAGCCGCAACCTCGAGTCCCGGGCCGAGAAGCGGCCGATGCTGCAGGACCTCCGCGAGAGTGGCGCGCTGGAGCAGGACGCCGACGTCGTGATGTTCCTCTACCGCGACGAGGTCTACAATCCGGAGTCGCCGGACCGGGGCTCGGCCGAGGTCATCGTGGCCAAGCACCGCTCCGGGCCGATCGGGATCAAGCGGCTGGTGTTCCTCGGCGACTACACCCGGTTCGACAACGCCGCCCGCGGCGTCTGACCAGGGCGTGGTCCTCGGCGACGATCTGCTGGCCTGGCTCGTGCTGGCGCTGGGCGGCGCCCTGTTCGTCGGCAACCTGGCGGCGATCGCCAGGCCCCCCGACGCGCCGCGCGACGAGGGGGCGTTGGAGCGGGCACCGGTCACCCGCAGCCTGGCCATGGCCGCCATCGGCCTGGTCGCCGCCGTGTGGGCGCTGGCCTCCCTGATCGCCGGCTGATCCCGCGTTTGTGCAGTAGATGTCGCCCGGCGACTCGTCAGTGAACAAACGCGCTCGGGGGAGCTCGATCCGCGTTTGTGCGGTAGGAGTCGCCCCGCGACGCGTCAGTGGACAAACGCGTTCGCGGAGCTCGATCCGCGTTTGTGCAGGAGGTGTCGCCCGGCGACGCGTCAGTGAACAAACGCGGTCAGGGGCCGTGGACGACGGCTTCGACGTTGTTGCCGTCGGGGTCGCGGACGAAGGCGCCGAAGTACGTCGGGTGGTACTCGGGCCACAGCCGGGGCTCGTGGAGCACTTCGGCGCCGGCCGCGACGGCGGCGTCGAAGAACGCCTGCACGGCCTCCCGATCGGGGGCCCGGAAGGCCAGATGCGACTCGCGGAAGCCGTCACCCGTGGAGTGACGCCCCACCCAGAACTGCGGGAAGTCGGTGCCGTACCCGACGGCGGGGCCGACGTCCATGATCCGCGCCATGCCGAGCGGGGCGAGGACGGTGTCGTAGAAGGCCAGGCTGGCGTCGTAGTCGGCGGCCTGGATGGCGACGTGGTCGATGGTCATCGCGAGAGCATGGCGCGCCTTACACCCGGTGCTCGGATCGCTTCGTGCAGGAGTTGAGCCTTGGTTCGGCACGGCGGGCGCCGCAGCGCCGTCGCCGGCGGGTCGTTCGGCCGCCGGTTCCGGCGCCGTCGTCACAGGTAGCGTCGCTCGCCGTGTCGGAGGCTGAGCCGGTCACCACGCCACCCGGTGACGGGTCGAGCGTCTGGCCGACGTTGCGGCGTCGGGCGCTCATGCTCGCCGGGCTCAGCGCGCTGGCCATCACCCAACCGGTGCTCGACCTGTTCGGCCAGAACCCGCAATTCTTCGTGGCCGGCAACTACGCAAGCGGGCAGATCGCGCTGTTCGCCCTGGTCGTGGCCATCGTGCCCCCGCTCGTGGGCTGGCTGCTGACCGCCGTCGCCACGCTCGTCACCCGACGAGCCGGCACTGTCGTGTTCGGCGTCGTCGCCGGCCTGTTCGGCGCCGCCTTCCTGCTGGCGTTCCTGCGCTCCCGCAAGGTGGACGCGTTCGCACTGGTCACGCTGCTCGCGGTGGCCGCCGCCGTGCTCGTCGGCGTGCTCGTCGTCAAGGCCCGCCCCGCACAGCTCTTCACGTCGTACCTGTCGGTGGCCAACGTCGGCTTCGTTGCCCTCTTCCTGTTCGCCAGTCCGGCGGCCGACCTCGTGACCGGCGGTGGCACGGCGGGGATCGGCGACGTGGACGTCCCGCCGTTGACGGCGCCGGTCGTCCTGATCATCCTCGACGAGATGCCGACGGCGACGTTCATGCGCGCCGGCGGCACGATCAACGAAGAGCGCTATCCGGGGTTCGCCGAGCTGGCGTCGGTGAGCACGTGGTTCCGCAACGCCTCGAGCCAGTACAACCTGACCCACCGCTCTGTCCCGCAAATCCTGACCGGCGAGCTCGGCGACGACGAGGACCTGCCGACGTACGACGACCACCCCCGCAACCTGTTCACCCTGCTCGGCCAAGACGTCCCCGTCACCCGCTACGAGTCCGTCACCGACATGTGCCCATCGGAGATCTGCGCGCCGCCGCCCCGCCAACCGCTCGCCCAGGCGTTGGAGGACGCGTCGATCGTGTACGGCCACCGAGTGCTGCCGAGCAGCCTGCGTGACGAGCTGCCGCCGATCGACATCTCCTGGGGCGCCTTCAGCGGTGACAAAGCGGCCGCCGACCCGAACGACCCGTTCGCCGTCGCCGAAGCCGCCGGCACGGAGGACAACAACGGCACCGCCTACGCCAAGTGGCTCAGCCTGGACGCCGATCAACGCAGCCCGCGCGGCCAGGCCGCGCTGCTCCAGGAGCAGATCGACAGCATCACCGGTGAGCCGGCGCTGTACTTCGCTCATGTGGCGCTGCCCCACCGCCCCTGGGTGCTGTCGCGGTCCGGCATCGCCACCTCGTTCTCGCCGGAGTTGATCACCGACCCGGCGGCCCCTGGCTACGCCTTCGGCCAGCAACTCGACTACCAGCTGCACAGCATGCAGCTCGGTGCCGCCGACCGCCTAATCGGCGAGCTCGTGGACCGCCTGCAGTCCCTCCCGTCGTGGCGGGACACGATGATCGTTGTCACGTCGGACCACGGCACCAACCTGACACCGCCCGACATCGGTCGCATGCGGGTCACCGACGCCAACCGGGAGGAGGTGTACCGCATCCCGCTGTTCATCAAGGCGCCGGGCCAGACGACCGGCGACCTGCGCGACGAGCCGGCCTCGACGATCGACGTGTTGCCGTCGATGGTCGACCTGCTCGACGTGACCCTCGACGAGTCCTGGACGTTCGACGGCCACTCGCTGTTCGACGGCAGCGAGGCCACAGTGGCGCCGAAGGTGTCCGCGGACGTGCAGGAGGTGATCGACATCGCCGCCCGCCGCGCCGAGCAGTTCCACTACGGCGACGACTGGGTCAGCCTGGCCGGCGTCGGGGTGAACGGCGACCTCGTCGGTCGGGAGGTGCGCGATCTGGATGTCGGCGCGCCAAGCGAGTACCGGGTCACGCTGACGCAGGCCGACCTGTTCGCCGACCTGCCGACGGCCGAGGCCACGGCGCCGTTCGTGCTCGACGGGCGAGTCGACGCACAAGATGGGACTGCCGCGCCCGAGGCCGAGCTGGTGGCCGCGATCAACGGCCGCATCGCCGGCGTGCTCGGCGGCTATCGCCCGTCGGGCGACGGTTGGGCTCTCGACGGCTGGGTCGCCGACCTCTACGTCGACGGTGCCAACGACGTTGCCGTCTACGAGGTCGAGCGCACGGGCGACTCCGTCGTCCTCCGTCCGGCCGGCTGAGAGGCGGAACTGTTCGTTGCGATCGACCGTCTCCGGCCGATCTCACCCAACAGGTCGAACGGCACAGCGGTAGAGGGTGCGTGTGCCGCCGGGGAGGGTCGTTTGCTCGCGGATCGTGAAGCGCTCGGCGAGCGCCTGCTCCCAGTTCGCGACGTTGTACCTCTCGAAGATGCCCTGGCGCTTGCGTCTGAGCAGCAGGGCCGACTTCTCGTCGTCGGGATGGGGGAACTCGACGACGATGTCGGCGCCGAAGTCGGCGAGCAAGGCCACGATCTCCTCGAGCGGCACCGTGTTCGTCAGCGCCAGGTGGTGGACGACGGCGAGGCAGAGCACGACGTCGGGCCGGACGCGCTCGACGAACGACCGCCGCTCCCGCGACCGCCAGCCGAGTCCCGGAGACGGGTCCGAGAGGTCGAGCACGAGCGGGAGGATGCACTGCTCGCCGGACCCGCGCAGGTCGCGGTACAGCCGATCGACGACGAGGTGGTCGCTGTCGACGGCGACCACCGAACGGGCGCCGGCCCGTAAGGCGAGGCGGGAGAAGTGCCCGTCGTTGGCGCCGAGGTCGAGCACGAGCGAATCGGGCCGGGCGCGGACGGCGGCCGCGACCGCCGCCTCCTTGGCCTGGAGATCAGCGTCGGCGTAGTGGCTGCGCTCGGAGTAGTCGGACCACGTCGAGCGCGGCCGCTTCCACGTCAGCCCGTCGATCGCCTTGAGCAGGTTGCGCAGCTGGGCGTCGATCAGCGCCGGCCCGAACCCGGCCCGTTTGAGCTCGGCCTTGACGTCGCGCTGGTCGGCGTCGGAGTAGCGGCGCTCGGCACGGGCGTGCAGCTTGACGTGGGTGAACACCCCCTTCGTCGACAGGCCGGTGCCTGGCAGGAGACCGGCCGTCGTCGCGGGGCTGATCCCGTGCACGCTCCCGCGCAGCAGCGGCTGGAACGGGACGTCGCGCAACGCCTGGACGAGCAGGGGGTTGAGGAACAGCTCGCAGAACTGGCGGTACCCGGCCCACGGTTCGCCCGGACGGGAGCGCTCGAACGAACCCACGTCGATGAAGACGGGCCGGGTGCCGACGAACTGCACGTTGTACGACGAGGCATCCTTGGTGATCATCCGCTCCGCGAGCGCGTCGCGGGTCAGCCGGAGCTGCAGGCGGGCGGCGTCGCGGAGCATCTCGAACGGCCATTCGTACGGGTACGAAATGACGTCGACCGGATCGTGGGCCAGCACGGCGGCCCAGTCACCGGGGATGGCGGCCGTCTCGTCGTCGGCGTCCAGCAGCCGAGTGCCGACGATGTCGCCACGCATCATCGCCTGGGCGAAGAAGGACGTGGTGGCGAGCGCCCGGTAGTCGTTCAGCGCCTCGGTGCTCAGCCCGCGCCGGATGCCGGCTGGGGTGACGAACACGCGCGACAGCGGATCGCGGAAGGAGCCGGGGTCGGCCGTGGACGCCACGGGCCGGCAGTCAGCGGGCGTCGGCGCTGACGTCGCTCTCGTCGTCGTGCTCCCGGGAGGCCGCGTCGGCCAAAAGGAGCGCCTGGGCCTCGTCGGCCTGGACCCGGTGCTTCTTCGAGAAGATGCCGAGGAAGCGGTGGCCGTACATCCTGAACAGGACGCCGACACCGGCCGCGCCACCGGCGAAGGCGCTGACGAGCATGGCGCCAGTGGCTCCATCGAGGTACGCGAGCATCGTCGGGACGATAGCGCAGCCTTCCGGCCACCGTCCCGGCAGCCCCGGTTCACATTGTGTTCAGCTCGCCTTCAGTCGGCGATCCAGATGGCGCCGCGGCGGGTACCGGTGACGTCGGCGGTAAAGCGGTCCCCGTCGACGGTCAGCTCGAAGGTCACGGTCGTGTCCGCCAGGACGAACGTGTTCGGGAGCCGCACGGCCGCGCCGAAGGCACCGACGGCGAGGTCGAACGTGACGAGCCCGACGTTGGTCAGCCGGGCGCAGACCGAACTGCGGCGCACCCTGTTCAACGTCGCCCGCACGACGTCGACGCCCTCGACGGCCAGCGCGACGGTCGGACAGGTGGTGAACGACTCGCCGATCACGTGGGCCGCCATGGCCAAGCCGCCACCGCCGCCTCGACGGGTGACGATGACGGCGTCGTCGACGGCCAGCGTGTTCGGCGTGGCGTCGAGGTCGAGGCCGACGAGCAGCGGGTTGTGGTCGGAGGAGCGCCGCGGATCGGTGGAGGCGAGCGGCCGTGCTGCCGACTCCCGCTCGAACGAGGACTCGCCGGGGTCGGCGATCGTGTCGTTATAGTCGAACAGCGGCACCTCGTCGGCGTTGATCGCCCACTCGGCCACGCCGGTGACCTGACCAGCCAGTGCCCCGATGGCCAGCGCGTGGTCGAGGTAGCCGAGTTGCCCGTCGAACAGGAAGCTGTACGCGTCGTCGCCGACGAACTGCTCGATCAGGTCCACGTAGCCGTGGCCGACGAGCGTGGTGATCGGGACCTCCCTGCGGTACGAGTTGAGATCGCCGACGATCAGGAAGTCCGGGTCACCGCTGCCGGTCGGATCGGCAGCGAGGTAGTCGGCGAGCGCGGCGGCCGCGTTGGTCCGGGTCACTGAGCAGTTGCCCTGGCCGTCGCCGAGATCCGGATCACCGACACTGGCGCAGCTCGACCCCTTCGACTTCAGGTGGTTGACGGCCACGGTGAACCGCTCGCCGTCGGCCACCTGCTCGAACGTCTGGATCAGCACCGGCCGGTTGAGCGTGTCGATGAAACGCGGGTCGACGCTGCTGTCGAGGATGGCGAACGGCCCGACGAGCTGGACGATCGCCGGCTGGTAGATCAGGGCGACCTTGATGGCGTCCCCGCCGATGGTGCCGGTGTCGATGGCCGCGTAGCGGCCTGGTGACGTGGTGGCGTTGAGGGCGTCGACGAGCGCCTGCGTCGATGCGCCGTCGTCGTTCTGGATCTCGATGAGGCCGACCACGTGGGCGTCCATCGCCGCCAGCGCGGCGACGATCTTGGCCTGCTGCTGGGCCAGCTCGGCCGCCGAGTCGGCGCCGCGGCAGTCGAGGGTGCCCGACGGGCCGCACGGGCCGCTATTGCCGGACGTCGTGTCGATGGTCGTGAAGAAGTTGAGGACGTTGTACGGGCGACGCGCAACGTGCCGCCCACCGGCGCCGGCGCCGCCGGAGCGGGGTTGGTCGACGTGAACGTGTAGTCGCGACCCTGGATCGGCCGGACCCGCCACGCGTTGGGAGCGAATCCGGCGAACGACCAGTGCATCACGCCGGTGAGCTCGTCGATGCGGTCGCCGCTGCGCACCCGGTTGTCGACGGCCAACCCGCCGGCCGGGTACGGGTACGGCTCGCCGGGACCGTCGCTGATGGCGTCGTTCTGGTCGTTGTTGTCGTCGTCGAGGTAGATCCGCCGGGTGTCGAGCGCAGCGAGGTGGGCGCTGGACCCGGCCGGATCCGGCGCGTTGTCGTGAGTGAACTGGTACGCCCGGTCACCGGCGGCCAGGACGAGCTGCCCGAAGCGGGCCAGCTCGAAGTACTCGGTGACCACGAGCGGGACGGTGAACGTGACGACCATCCCCTCGATCGGCTCGTACGTGGCCTCGGCCCGCGTCGACGCTCCGGCGGGCAACGCCGCCTCGACCGCCGTCGGCAGGGCGTTGCCGCGGGAGACGGTGGTGATGACGCCACCAGCGGAAGGGCTGGCGTTGATCTGGGTCATGCCGTTGAAGTCGTCGGCCTCGCCGCGGACCTCGACGAGATCGCCGACGAGGAGGTCGGCCGGGCAGTTGCCCCGGCAGAAGACGAACAGGCCCTCGGACGTGGCGATTGACGCGTCGGCGTCGACGTCCTCCTCCTGCACGAAGAAGCCGTCGAGCACGTCCCGGCTCGTGAAGAGCGACGTCACGACGGCGCTGACGACGACGTCCTGCCCGTCGAGCGGTGTGGTGGCGCCGTGGCCCTGGATCTCGGAGATCTTCACCATCGCCGGCGGCGCCTCGACGGTGACGGCGATCGTGCACGACGCCGTCTGCTGCGGGTCGTCGTCGGTGACGAACTCGATGGTCACCGGGTAGCTGCCGACGGCCGTCGTGGCCGCAATGTCGAGGCGAGCGGTGCCGGGCGGATCGGTCTCCGTGAGTGTGATGCCGGCGACGGGCGCCGACGTGATCCGGATCGTGACGATGGCGCTGTCGGCGTCGGTCGCCGACACATCGGCCGACGCCGGCGTGCCGGCGGTCGTGGTCAGCGTGCCGGGGCACGAGGCGACAGGAACGGCCGGGCCGTCGGTGGTGAACGTCTGGCCGGCGTTCACGGCGCCGAACGAGCTCGTCGTCGTGGCCGACCAGCTGAAGTCGCCGTAGGTGTCGCCGGTGCCGGTCAGGTGGAGCGACCCGCCGATGGGCTCCACGCCCGTCTCGGCGACGCCGATGTCGGTCGACGTCAGCCCGTTGGCGGCTCCGCCCACGGCGCCGAACGAGCCCTCGTAGCTGAGGAACTGTTCGACCCCTCCCGGCCCGACCAGCGCGATGCCGTCGGGCGACCCGTTCTGGAGTCCGTTGCTCGCAAGGTTGGAGGCCAGCGTGCCGTACCCGCCGCCCTGGTCGGCGACGACACCATCGAGCGCGAGCGTGGTGTACGCGGCGCCGCCGCTGCCGTTGTAGAGCACGAGCGACCAGCCGGTGAGGTCGGTGCCGGCGGGCGCGGCGACCTCGATGGCCTCTCCCACGTCGGTGCCGGCGTTGTCATAGTGGATCTCGTTGACGAACACCGTGTCGGCCGGGTCGACGAAGGCCACCGCGGGTGCCGGCAGCGTCGTGATGGCGAGCGTCGAGAGGAGGGTCCCGGCGACGAGCGCGGCGGGTGTGCGGGTGAGGGCAGCCATTGCCGCCGACGGTAGGCGACCGGTGTTGCACCCCATCCGGGCGCGTCCCGTCAGTTGGCCGTCGTGCCGGCAGACCTTCGTGTCCCGGTCACCCGCCGGTCACGTCCCGCCACGGCCGTCACGACGGGCTGCCGACTGACGTCCGGCCCACCGATGTCGGCCGTAGCGTCGGCGTGATGGCTGAGGTGGTCGGCGGACGCTACGAGCTCGGCGCGCCGCTCGGGCGGGGCGGGATGGCTCGCGTCGTCGCCGCTCGTGATCTGCGCCTGGAGCGCGACGTCGCCGTCAAGCTGGTCCCGATCGACGACACGGGCGAACACGTCGATCCCGTCGTGCGCCAGCGCTTCGTGCGCGAGGCCCGCGCCCTGGCGCAGTTCCACCACCCGCACGCCGTCGCCGTCTTCGACGCTGGCCAGGACGAGCGCTACCTGTACCTCGTGATGGAGCTCGTCCGGGGGCCCACCCTGGCGAGCCGCCTGGCCGAGGAAGCGCCGTTCGAGGTGGCCGAGGCGGTGCGCATCGTCGACGAGGTGCTGGAGGCCCTGGCCGCGGCCCACGCCGTGGGGATCGTCCATCGCGATGTCAAACCCGGCAACGTCCTGTTGACCCTCGACGGCGACGTCAAGCTGGCCGACTTCGGCATCGCCAAGCGGCTCGACGAGGTGGCCGGCGATCTCACCGGGACGGGGCAGTTCGTCGGCACGCCCAAATACCTGGCGCCCGAGCAGATGACCGGGCTCCCGGTGACGAGCGCCGTCGACGTGTACGCCACCGGGGTGCTGCTGTTCGAGCTGCTCGCCGGGGACCCACCGTTCGACGCGCCCACCCCCGTGGCCACGGCGATCGCCCATCGGGACGCGCCGGTCCCGGACGTGCGCGACCGCCGACCGGACGTTCCCGACCATGTCGCCGACGTGGTCGCCCGCGCCATGGCCAAGGATCCGGCGGCGCGGTTCCCGTCCGCCGATGCGATGCGCGCCGCGCTCGCCGGCGC
>JACCUL010000121.1 GCA_013811855.1 Acidimicrobiia bacterium | reverse complement strand
TCGCCGTGCTGCTCGCCCCGCTGGCGCTCGGCCTGGCCGTCTCCGCGGCCGTCACCGTGGCGGCGTTCGCCGACGATGTCGCCGGCCGGGGCTTCGGGTGGCGCCAGCCGATCGGGCTGGTGGCGACGGCGGCCATCGCCGTCGGCGTGTTCCCGGCCGTCCTCACGGTGACCGACGGCTCGTGGTTCGCCCCACGCGTGACGCTGGCCGAGCTGGTCGGCGCTCAACTCCCCGGCGACCGCACGGCGCTCGATACCGACGGCGACCCGCTCGGCGCCCACCGCGTGCTGTACATCGGCGACCCACGGGTGCTGCCCGTACCACCCACCGACGTGGGCGATGGCGTGGCCGTGGCCGTCGTCGACGGCGAGCCGCTCGATGCCCGGGATCGGTGGCGGCCGCCGGCCCACGAGCTGGACGACGACCTCGCCACTGTGCTCGACGACATCGCCGCCAGCTCGACGCTGCGCGGCGGTCGCCTGCTGGCGCCGTTCGGGATCCGCTACGTGGTCGTGCCGCTCATCGACGGCGCGGCGTCGACCGCCGCTGACCCGCTGCCGCCGCCGACGGGGTTGATCGAGGCGCTCGGCGCCCAACTCGACCTCGTGCTGGCGTACAGCCCGAGCAACTACGTCATCTTCGAGAACCGGGCGGCGATCCCGGTCACCGCCCACCTCGGTGACGGGCTCGTCGCGGCCAGCCGGGTCGACGCCCTCGACGCCCTCGTCGGGCTCGACACGTCGGGCGCCGAGCCCGTGCTGGATGGCGCCACGACCGACCTGACGGCTACCGGCCCGGTCGATCCCGGCGCGCTGCACGTCGGCGCACCGCTCGACGATGCCTGGTCGGCGACGGTCGACGGCACGGAGACGCCAGCCCGGTCGTCGTTCGGCGGGGTCGCCACCGCGTTCGGCGTCGACGACGGCGGCCAGGTCACGCTGACGTACACGTCACCCGACAGTCGCCGGATCTGGCTGCTCGGCCAGGCCGCCTTGTGGGTGCTGGCCCTGCTCGTGGCCAGCCGGGTCGCCGTGCCGGCCCGCCTCCGCGCCCGCCGCGTGCAGGACGAGACGCTCATCGACCTCGACGAGCACGGGGATCTGAGCGACCTGTTCGAGTCCGATGTCGACGAGCCGGCGGAGACGACGCCATGATCCTGCGGCGGCTCCCCGTGCTCGCCGTGGCCGTGGCCGGGATCGGCGGGCTCGTGGCCGGTACGCGCTCGGCGGCCGAACCGGCGACGGCGCTGTTCTCGATCCGGGCCGCGCCGTGGATGCCCGCCGTGCCGGCCGACGACGTGCTGACGAGCAGTTGGTTCTGCCCGGGCGTCCCTGCGGCGGGAGCGGAGGGGACGGGCGGCGAGGTCGTCATCGCCAACCCCGGCGATGCCGAGCTGCGGGCGCGCGTCGCGATCGTCGGCGGGCCGGGCGACGAGGTCGCCCGAGCCGTCACCGTCGAGCCGTTCGGGCGTGTCTCCATCGACATCGACGAGGAGATCGATGCCGGGTACGCCAGCGCGGTCGTCGAGATCGACGGTGGCGGCGGGCTCGTCGAGCAGCGGGCCGTCCACCCGGCCGGGACGTCGGTGGCGCCGTGCGCCAACGCGGCCTCCCCGGCGTGGTACCTCGCCGAGGGTTTCACGGCCGAGGACAGCGTCGAGCAACTCGTGTTGACGAACCCCTACGACTGGGCCGCCACCGTCGACATCGGCTTCGCCACCGCCGAGGGATCCCGGCAGCCGCCCGAGCTGGAAGGGTTCCCGGTCCCGGCCCGCTCGGTCAAGGTCGTCGACATGGCCGACATCGCCGCACGCGACGAGACCGAGGTCGCCGTCAACGTCGTTGCCACCCGCGGCAGCCTCGTCGTCGGCCGGGCTCAGATCTTCGACGGCGGGGGGCGCCTCGGCTACAGCGTCGCCCTCGCCTCGCCTGCGCTGCGCGACCAGTGGTGGTTCGCCAACGGACTCACCGGCGCCGACGTCCAGGAGCGCTACAGCATCTACAACCCGACCGAGGACGACGTCGAGGTGATCCCGATCGTGCTCGGCATCACCACGTCCGAGTTCATCCCCATCGAGCCGATCGCGGTGCAGGCCCGCCAGGTGACCACGTTCGTCCCGGCGGAGGTCGACGGTATGCCCGACGGCCGGCACGCGATGGTGTTCAGCACCGGTGACGGCACGCAATCGGTCGTCGTCGAGCAGGCCTTGACCCGGACGATCGAGGGGCGGGCCACCAGCTCGGTGCTGCTCGGCGCGCCGGCCCGATTGGGCGACGGGTACGTCGCTCGGCAGTGGCAGGTCGCCATCGGCGCCGACGAGCCGACGACCGAGGGCATCGTGGTGTTCAACATCGACAACTCGGACGCCACCGTGACCGTCGAGGCGGTCGGCGCCGACGGCCCGGAGCCCGTGGCGGCGCTGACCGACCTGCGGCTGCGGGCCGGCGGGCTGCTGACCGTCGACCTGACCGACCCGGCCGTGGTCGGCCGCCCCGTCGTCATCACGTCGACGTCGCGGGTGTTCGTGCAGCGCCTGCTGCCCCGCGA
>JACCUL010000065.1 GCA_013811855.1 Acidimicrobiia bacterium | reverse complement strand
TGCCACGCTCCTGCTCCTGCTCCATCCAGTCCATCGTGGCGGCGCCCTCGTGGACCTCGCCGATCTTGTAGGTGATGCCGGTGTAGAACAAGATGCGCTCGGTCGTCGTAGTCTTGCCGGCGTCGATGTGCGCCTTGATGCCGATGTTGCGGGTCTTCTCGAGGCTGATCTGGCGGCTCATCTTGGGCTTTCGGTTCTGGGGAGTCTTGGTGACGGGGTCCGGCGGGATCTCGCCCGGCAGCACGCCGGGCTGACGGATCAACGCCCCTGGTGCAAGTACTCGAAGAGGGCCTGGTTCTCGGTCTCGAGCTGGCCGAGGCGGCCCTTGACGACGTCGCCGATCGAGATGATGCCGGCCAGCGCGCCGTTGTCGTCGACGACGGGCAGGTGGCGGATGCGGCGCTCGGTCATCTGGACCATCAGCTCCTCGACCGAGTCGTCGTCGCGGCACGTCACGACGTCGGCCGACATCGCCGACGCCACGGTGCGCCCGAGGGCGCCTGACCCGTGGGCGGCGAGCGCCCGGACCACGTCGCGCTCGGAGATGATCCCGTCGATGTGGCTGCCGTCGTCGGAGACCACCAGCGCACCGACCTTGCGGTCGCGGAGCTGGGCCGCGGCGTCGGCAAGGCTGGCCTCCTGACCGACGGTGGCCACGTCCGAGCCCTTCACCCCCAGGATCGACTTGACGTTCACCTGATCTCCCATTCGAATCGACGTGGCGACACCGTGTCCCCCGCCCCGGGGCACGCGCCCTGACGACGTGCGATCATAGTTCTCGACGTGGCTGCCCTGACCTTCGACGGCATCGAGATGGTGTACCCCGACGGGACGCGGGCCGTGGCCGACGCCTCGTTCTCCGTCGACCGCCACGAGTTCGTGACCGTCGTCGGGCCGTCGGGCTGCGGCAAATCGACGCTGCTGCGCATCGCCTCCGGCCTGTTGCGGCCGACGGCAGGCCGGGTCGAGATCGACCGGGAACACCTCGGCTACGTGTTCCAGGACGCCACGCTCCTGCCGTGGCGGACGGTGCGCAAGAACGTCGAGCTGCTCGCCGAGCTGCGCGGCGTCCCGGCGGCCGAGCGGTCACGGCTGGCCACCCAGGCCATCGCGATGGTCGGCCTCGACGGCTTCGAGGGGCACTACCCGAGGTCGTTGTCGGGCGGCATGAAGATGCGGGCGTCGCTGGCCCGCACGCTGACGCTGCGCCCGCCCGTCCTGCTGTTCGACGAGCCGTTCGGGGCCGTCGACGAGATCACCCGCGAGCACCTCAACGACCAGACCCAGGCCCTATTCCAGGCCGAGGGCTTCGCCGCGCTGTTCATCACCCACTCGATCAGCGAGGCGGTGTTCATGAGCACGCGCGTGCTCGTGATGTCGGCCCGCCCCGGCCGCATCGTCAACGAGTTCGCCGTGCCGTTCGCCTACCCGCGCCATCCCGAGCTGCGCTTCGACCCCGAATTCGCCGCGCTCAGCGGCGCCATCTCCAAGGACCTCCGGGGGGTCCACGTGTGACCGAGCTGCACGAGCCCGCCACCGTCGGCGTCACCGCAGCGCCGGGCATCGATCCAGATTCCGCCGCGGCCGATGCCGTCACCCCGGATCGCCTGACGCCGCGGCGCCCCCGTGGCACGACGTGGTGGGCGATCGCGTGGCCGCCATTGCTGCTCGGCGCGATTCTCGTCGGCGGCTGGTACGTCGTCACATATGTGGTGCTCGACGACCAGCGACGCTTCCTGATGCCACCACCGCACGCTGTGGTCTCCGACGGTTTCCTGGGCGAGTCGCGCCAGGGGGACGCCAACATCTCGATCATCCTCCACGCGCTGCAGCGGACGGCGACGGTGGCGGCGATCGGACTTGTCTTGTCGATCGTCATCGGGGTCGTACTCGCGGTCTTGATGAGCCAGTCGGCCAAGGTCGAGCGGGCCGTGTTCCCTTTCGCCGTGATGCTCCAGGCGACACCGATCCTCGCCCTCGTGCCGCTCATCGGCTTCTGGTTCGGCTTCTCGACGAACCCACGCGTCATCGTCTGCGTGATCATCTCTTTGTTCCCGATCGTCGTGAACACGTTGTTCGGGCTGCAGTCGGCCGAGCGCAGCATGCACGACCTGTTCACGCTCCAGCACGCCAGCCGGCGGACCCGGCTGCGCAAGCTGATGTTCCCGGCCGGCCTGCCGGCGATCTTCGCCGGCCTGCGCATCTCCGCCGGCCTGTCCGTCATCGGCGCCATCGTCGGCGACTTCTTCTTCGGCCAAGGCACGCCCGGCCTGGGCCAGGTGCTCAAACGGGCGACGAGCAACGCCGAGAGCGAGCTCTTGTTCGCCGCGGTGATCGTCGCCTGCGCGCTCGGGGTCGTCGTCTTCCTCTTCTTCGGCTGGCTCGGGCGGCGCGTCACCGGACATTGGCACCAGCCCGCCGACGGTACATGACCTCCCATCAACCCACGGGAGCATGAACGCCCCACCGGAGAACCCATGAAGACCACCCGCACCATCCCCCGGGCGCTCGTCGCACTGGTCGCCGTCGGGTTGGTCGTCGCGGCCTGCGGCGACGACGACGAAGCCGACACAACCGTGCCGCCCGTCGATGACACGGCCTCCCCAACCGTTCCCGGCACCGCGGCACTGACCGCACCGCCAACAGCGGCCGCCACTTCGACCATGCCCGACACCGGCTCCACGACACCGGGCACCGGTTCGGTCCCAAGTGCCACCGTCGACTTGGTCGCCGCCGGCTGCCCCGACCCACTCGTCATCCAGACCGACTGGTTCCCGGAGTCCGAGCACGGCGGCCTTTACGAGATGGTCGGCGAGGGCTACGAGGTCGACACCGACGCCAAGATCGTCTCTGGCCCGCTCGTCGCCGGCGGCGAGGAGACCGGGATCGACCTCGAGATCCGCACCGGCGGACCGGCGATCGGGTACCAGCCGGTCTCGGTGCGGCAGTACGCCGACGACGACATCCACCTCGGCTACGCCAACACCTCGGGGCAGGTGCTGCGCTGGTCCAAAACGCCGACGATCTCCGTCGTCGCGCCCCTCGAGATTGACCCGCAGATCATCTACTGGGACCCCGAGACCTACCCGGAGGTCGAGACGCTGGCCGATCTCGGTGAGAGCGGGGCGACGATCAACATCTTGGAGGGCGCCACCTTCGCCGAGGTCTTCGTGGGCCAAGGCATCTGGCAGGAAGACCAGATCGACGGCTCGTACGACGGCTCACCTGGACGGTTCATCGCCGCAGGGGGAGCGCTCGCTCAGCAGGGTTTCGCCTCCGCCGAGCCCTACACGTACGAGAACGTGTTCGAGGACTGGGGCAAGCCTGTCCGCTACCAGCTGCTCCACGACGCCGGGTTCGAGGTGTACTCCCAGACGCTGTCGGTGAAGCCCGACGAGCTCGAAGAGCTGCGTCCGTGCCTCGAAGCGTTCGTACCGATCGTCCAGCAGGCCCAGGTCGACTTCGTGAACGCGCCGGATCGGGCCAACGCCATCATCATCGACGCCGTCGACCGGTACGGCGATTCGTGGCAGTACGACGAGGCGCTCGCCGAGTACTCGGTGGCGACCCAGAAGGAGCTCGGACTGGTCGGCAACGGCCCTGACGACACGCTCGGCAACATGGACGAGGACCGCATCCAGAGGGTCATCGACCAGATCCGCGACGACGCCGGGTTGAACGTGCCCGACGACCTCGTGGCCGCCGACCTGTTCACGAACGAGTTCATCGACCCCGACATCGGGCTGTGAACGCGACCGTCGCCGGGTAGGACGCAGTCATGCGCCTCACGATGACCGCGGCCATCCAGGCTCGGTGGGCCCACCGGGTGGACGGCCTCATCCACAGCCATCCGTGGACCGTCGAAGCCACCGTCGAAGGCCCCGCCGGAGCGGCCATGGTGATGCCGGC
The DNA here is from genome assembly GCA_013811855.1 of Acidimicrobiia bacterium. Lineage (GTDB taxonomy): Bacteria > Actinomycetota > Acidimicrobiia > Acidimicrobiales > Ilumatobacteraceae > JALZMG01. The sequence continues at coordinate 3,266 of JACCUL010000065.1, read as the reverse complement.
CGATGACCTGGAGACGATCCTGCGCACGGCGGTGTCGCCGTGGCACGGCTCGTACCTGACCGACGTCGACGTCGGCGAGTGGAAGGGCTACACACCGACGGTCTGGGACGAGGAGCCGACGGTCGAGGAGATCGCCCGCCGGCTCTGGTCCCACCTCGAGCCGCTCGTACCCGGCCTGACATCCGTCGGCCTGGTCGAGTCCACCGAGTTCGACCGCTGTCGGACGGTGCGCTTCAGCCGTGACGGGTGAAGCACCGGTGACGATCCCGCTGATCGACGTCGATCGGCCGCCGGTCGACGCCATCTACCACGCCTGCACGACGAGCGGGTTCCTCGTCGCCACCGGCCACGGGCTCGATGATGAACTCGTGGCCTGCCTGCCGTCGTGCGTCGATGCCGACCGCCCGTGCCGCGACGAGCCGGTGACGGCGTCAGCGTTCCTCGATGGCCGCATCGACGGCACCATCCCGACCGGGGACGGCACCCACGGCTGACGCCAAGGATCGAGCTACCAGCGGTAGTGGGCGAAGGCCTTGTTGGACTCGGCCATCTTCTGCATGTCGTCGCGCTTCTTCATCGCCGCGCCGAGGCCGTTGGCGGCGTCCATCAGCTCGCCGGCCAGGCACTCGGCCATGGTCTTCTCGCGACGGGCTCGGGCGAAATCGACGACCCAGCGGATGGCCAGGGTGTTGGCCCGCGGCGCCCGGACCTCGACCGGCACCTGGTACGTAGCGCCACCGACGCGGCGGCTGCGCACCTCGAGCGGCGGCTTGACGTTCTCGATGGCCCGCTTGACGGTGGCCAACGAGTCCTCCCCGGTGCGGGTGGCGATCAGCTCCATGGCGTCGTAGACGATGCGCTCGGCCAGGCTGCGCTTGCCGTGCAGCATCACCTTGTTGACGAGCTGGGTGACGAGCACCGACCGGTGGATCGGGTCCGACACCATGTGGCGACGGGGGGCAGGTCCCTTGCGCGGCATCTCAGCTCACCGTCACTTGTCGGCCTTGGCGCCGTACCGGCTGCGGGCCTGCTTGCGGTTCTTCACGCCTGCGGCGTCGAGGGCGCCCCTGATGATCTTGTAGCGCACGCCGGGCAGGTCACGCACCCGGCCACCGCGCACGAGCACGATCGAGTGCTCCTGCAGGTTGTGTCCCTCGCCCGGGATGTACGCCGTGACCTCGACCCCGCTCGACAGGCGGACGCGGGCGACCTTGCGCAGCGCCGAGTTGGGCTTCTTCGGGGTGTTCGTGTAGACGCGCGTGCACACGCCGCGGCGCTGGGGCGAACCCTTCAGGGCCGGGGTCTTGCTCTTGGAGAACTTCGAGCTGCGGCCCTGACGGACCAACTGCTGGATGGTGGGCACACGCGACCTTTCGACAGGAAGCCCCGGGCTGGAGGACCGTGCCCAGGACCCTGCAATGCTATGGCTGCCCCATGACCGAGCCAACCTGGGACCAGTGAGCGCTGCTGTCGTCGTCGCCCTGCTGCGGGGGATCAACCTCGGACCGCAGCGCCGGCTGGCCATGGCCGACCTGCGGGCCGTGGTGGAGGGCCTCGGCCACACCGATGTGCGGACGTACCTGCAGAGCGGCAACGTGGTCTTCCGTCCGGCCCGGCGGGCCCCAGCCGAGGCGCTCGAACGCGCCCTGACCGCCGCCATCCGGGACGCCACGAAGCTGGACGTCCCGGTGCTCGTGCGCACGGCGGCGCAGATGCAGGCCGTCGTCGGGGCCAACCCGTACCCGGTCACCGATCCGACGAAGGTCGTGGTCACGTTCCTCGCCGCGCCGCCGCCGGCCGCGCTGGCGGCGTTCGACCAGGAGCCGTTCGCCCCGGACCGCTTTCACCTGCACGGCCGCGAGGTCTACCTCGAGCTGCCCGACGGCCAGGCCCGCTCGAAGCTCGTCGAGGCCTTGTGGAAGCAGCACCTCGACGAACGGGCCACGGCCCGCAACTGGCGCACCGTCGAGGCCCTGGCCACGATGTCCGCCCGTGGTTAGAGGTGGTTAGAAGACCATCCACACCGTGTGGATCGGGGGGCGGCCGTCGTGCGGGCGGTGCACCGTCAAGCGCACCGGGTGCGGGAGCAGCTCGTCGAACGAGAACCGACCGAGGTGGTCGGACCGGGTCGAGATCGTGCGCTCCTCGTTGGCCTGGGTGATCGTGGTCGCCATCGCCGGGACGAGCTGCCCGACGAGCCGGGACCCGTCGACCACCATCACCTCGATCTCGATGCCGCCGACCTGGAACGTCAGCTGACGCTCCATCACCTCGCTGCGCACGCCGGTCAGCTCGGCCGCCGAGTCGAACACGATCTGGGCCAGCTCGGCATCGATCGTCCGCCACGTCCACGCCGCCATCGCGCCATCGAGCACGTGCTCGGGCACGGGGTCGACGGTCCGCAGGGCGCGGCCGACGAGGTCCACCAATTCGTCGTCGTGGATCGGGTTCACGTCAGTTCTTCTTTCGGGTTGAGGCCGGCTGGGAGCAGCCGGCGGAGGCGGTCGAGGCAGCGGGCCCTGGTCGGGCCGATGCTGCCGATGGGTCGGCCGAGCACCTCGGCGATCGACTCGTAGTCGAGCGGGGGTACGGCGCAGAGCAGGCGCAGCAATGCCTGATCGTCCGGCGAGAGCTTGGCGAAGGCGATGAGCACGGCCCGCAGGGTGTCGTCGTCGGTCACGAGGTCCTCGATGGACGACGCCGTCGGTTCGACGGTGTCGTCCTCCATGGCGCTCGGCGACAGGCGGCTCTGCCCTCTGATCACCCGCAGCGCCTCGTTGCGGGTCGTCGTGGCCAGCCACGATGCCAGCCGCTCCGGCTGGCGGATCTTCCCGCAGTGCTCCGCCAGCCGCAGCCAGACGGTCTGCACGACGTCGTCGGTCGCGGCCGACGAGAGGCGGAACGAACGAGCGACCGACCAGACCAGCCCGCCGAACTGTCGGACGACCTCGTCCCATGCGCCCTGATCACCGTCAACGACACGACGCAAGAGCTCCTGCGCCTCCACGACGGCGGAGCATAGGCGTCGCCGCTCGGCGAGGACGGAGGGACCGGTCACGTTCACATGACCCCCGGACCGGGACGCTGATACGTCCGATCCCGGGCATCCGCGGCCTTCAGGCCCCGATGGCGATAAACGCGGCCCCGGTGACGTCGAGCTGGCCGTCTCGAGTGGTCGCCGCGGCGAGCGCCGCCGCCGACGACGAACCGGCCAGCAGGTGACGGTGCAGGTCGACCATCACCGGTACGACCCACTCGTCGTTGAC
>JACCUL010000057.1 GCA_013811855.1 Acidimicrobiia bacterium | reverse complement strand
GTCGCGATGGTGCACCAGTGACCGTCACTGCGTTCCCCGGCCACGCGAGATGACCGACCACTACGCTCCGATCCTCCGATGGCGACGTTTCCTTCCCCTGGCGCGATCTCGGCGTTCAGCGACCGGTTGGTCGCCAGGGACCTGCCTGACCTGCCCGATGAACGTCGCGCCGCCGTCGTCGCCTTCGTCGGTCACCGGGTGGCCACGCTGCCGACCCCGATGCGCCTCGGGGTGGGCATGGTCGCCCTGGCCGTCGCCGCCGCCGGTCGGCTGATCGGGCTGGACCGGGTCACCGGCCTCCTCGCGGCGCACCCGCTGCCGGTGCTCGGCGAGTATGTGCGCCTCGTCCGCTCGCTGGCCTACGCGTACGTGTGGGAGAACTGGCCGGCGACCGCGGCGGCCGGCGCACCTCTGGTTGTCACCGCGTGACCGTCCGGGACGACAACCGCCGACTGCACGCCGACGTGCTCGTCGTCGGATCCGGCGCCGGCGGCGCGCCGACGGCGGCGATCCTGGCCGAGTCCGGGCTCGACGTGCTCGTCGTCGAGGAGGGGCCGCTCGTGCGCCAAGGCGACGTCGTCGCGTTCTCACTGGAGCAGATGGACCGCCAGTACCGAGCCGGCGGGGTGACGGCGGCGCTCGGCTTCCCGTCGATCGCCTACACCGAGGGCTGCTGCGCCGGCGGTGGGACCGAAGTCAACAGCGGCCTGTACCGGCGGCCGCCCGAGGAGGTGCTCGACCGCTGGCGGACCGAGCGCCGCCTGGTCGACTTCGCCGGCGCCGACCTCGACTCGATCTGCGACGAGGTCGAGCGCGAACTGTCGGTGCAGACCGTGCCCGGAGCGCACATCCCGGCCAGCGAGGCGCTGCGGGCAGGAGCGGCCGCGCTCGGCTGGCGCCACGACGAGAGCCCCCGCTGGATGACCTACGCCGCCGGTCCCGACGCCCGCCAGGGCCGCCGGCGGAGCATGACTGAGACGTACCTGCCGCGTGCCGAAGCGGCGGGCGCCCGCCTGGAGACCGACGTGCGCGTCGACCGCCTGGTCCGCGACGGCGCTCGCGCCAGGCGGGCCGAGGTCACCCGGCGCGACGGTGGGCGGGGCACCGTCGACTTCGACCACGTCGTGGTCTGCGGCGGCGCCATCCAGACGCCGGCGCTGCTCCAGCGGTCGGGGCTCCGGCACCGCATCGGCGGCTCGCTGGCCGTGCACCCGACGGTGAAGCTGGCGGCCCGCTTCCCCGACGCCGTCAACGTGGCCGACGACGTTCCGGTGCACCAGGTCAAGGAGTTCGCCCCCGACCTCTCCTTCGGAGGTTCGGCGTCCGGTCCCGGCCTCGTGGCGCTGGCGCTCAGCGACTCGTGGGTCCGCTTCCGTGACGCCGTCGAGAACTGGCAGGACATGGCCGTCTACTACGCGGCCATCACCAGCGAGGGCCGAGGCCGGGTCGTCGCCCTCCCCGGCGTGCGCGACCCCGTCGTTACATACCGCCTCACCCGGCGCGACCGCGCGCTGCTCGGTCGCGGCCTGGCCCGGCTGGCCCTGCTGCTGCTGCGGGCCGGCGCGACGGCGGTCTACCCCTCCTACCGGGGCGCGCCCGTCGTGCGGACCGAGGCCGACCTGGCCACCCTGCAGGGCACCTTCTCGGCGTCTCGGGCCAGCGTGATGACGGTGCACCTCTGCTCGACCGTGCCGTTCGGCGAGGACGAGCGATCGGCCACCGACAGCTACGGCCTCGTTCGAGGCACGACGAACATCCACGTCAACGACGCCGCGCTGCTCCCGGACGCGCCCGGCGTCAACCCGCAGGCGTCCGTGATGGCCGTCGCCATCCGCAACGCCCGGCACCTCGCCGCGACGATCGGGTTCCCGAGCCGTGGCTGAGCGCGGCGACCCGCCGGCGACCACGATCCTCACCGGCGCCGGCGGATGGCTGGGTCGGGCGCTGGTGGCCGAGCTGACCAGGCCCGGGCACCCGGGTCACCGCCGCGGGCGCATTCGGGCGCTGGTGACGGGTCCCGAGGAGGCGGCGTCGCTCGCCGGCGCGCCCGGCGTCGACGTCGTCGTCGGCGATGTCCGGCGTCCGGACTGGCTGGCGCCGCTGTTCGCCGGCCTCGACCCGCAGGACGGTGCCGTCGACGTCATCCACGCCGCCGGCGTCATCCATCCGCGCCGGATGGACGACTTCGAGGAGGTCAACGCGAGGGGCACGGCCAACGTCCTCGCCGCCGCGGCCGCGCACGGAGTACGACGGCTCGTCCACGTGTCCTCGAACAGCCCCTTCGGCACAAACCCCCACCCCGGCGACTTCTTCCGCGGCGACGAGCCGTACGACCCGTACCTCGGCTACGGGCGCTCCAAGATGCGCGCCGAGCGCCACGTCCTGACCGCCGTCGGGCGCGGCCTCGACGCCGTGATCGTGCGGCCGCCGTGGTTCTACGGTCCATTCCAGCCGGCCCGCCAGACAGCGTTCTTCCACATGATCCGCACGGGCCGCTTCCCGGTCCTCGGCGACGGCGAGCAGCGGCGCTCGATGGTCTACGTCGGCAACCTCGTCCAGGGTGTCGTCGCCGCCGAGCTCACGGTGACCCCGCCGGGCCGGGCCTGGTGGATCGCCGACGCCCGTCCGTACACGGTGACGGAGATCGTCGACACCGTCGGCCGGGCGCTGCGGGCCGAGGGCTGCGACGTCCGCCCCAACCGGTTGCGGCTACCGGCGGTGGCCGGTCGGGTGGCCGGGCGGGCCGACGCGCTGCTGCAGCGGGTCGGCCGGTACGTCCAACCCCTCCACGTGCTCGGCGAGATGGGCACGACCATCGCCTGCGACATCTCGGCCGCCCGCCTCGAGCTGGCTTACGAGCCGTCTGTCGCGCTGAAAGCCGGCATGCGGGCCAGCATCCGCTGGTGCCTCGAGCAGGGACTCGACCTGTGAGGTCGCTCGTCACGGGCGGCAACGGGTACTTCGGCCACCTGCTCGTCGAGCGGCTGGTCGCCGCCGGCGACGAGGTGACCGTCTTCGACATCGACGTCACCGGCGCCCCCTCCACCGCCCGCATCGTCCAGGGCGACATCCGCGACGCCGCCGCCGTCCGGGCCGCCGTCGACGGGATCGACGTCGTGTACCACAACGTGGCCCAGGTGCCGTTGGTCCGCGATCCTGACCTGCTGCGCTCGGTCAACGTCGACGGCACGCGCCTGCTGCTCGACGCCTGCGTGGACGCCGGGGTGGCCAAGGTCGTGCACACGTCGTCGAGCGCGGTGTTCGGCGTGCCCGACGAGAACCCGGTGCTGCCGACCACGATCCCCAAGCCGCAGGAGGTGTACGGCCACGCCAAGCTCGCCGCTGAGTGGGCGTGCCTTCGCGCCGTGGCCGACGGGCTCGACGTCGGCATCGTCCGCCCGCGCACGATCGTCGGTCACGGTCGGCTGGGCATCTTCGGCATCCTGTTCGACTGGATCGCCGACGGTGCCGATCCGATCGTCCTCGGCGACGGTCGCAACCGCTACCAGTTCGTCCACGCCGACGATCTCGCCGACGCCTGCGTGCGGGCCGCCGGCCACGACGGACCGGGCGTGTACAACGTCGGCACCGACCGCTTCGGCACGATGTTCCAGACGCTCGACGCGCTGTGCCGTCACGCCGGCACCGGCAGCCGGGTCCGCTCGCTGCCGGCCGGGCCGACGGCGCTGGCCATGCGAGCCTCGGCGGCGCTGCGGCTGACGCCCTTTGCGCCGTACCACTGGCTGATGTACTCGAAGTCGATGTGGTTCGACGTCGACCACGTGTGTGAGGAGCTCGGCTGGCGGCCCCGCTGGTCGACCGACGCTATGTTCGCCCAGAGCTACGACTGGTTCCTCGCCCACCGCGGCGACCGCGACGGCGCGTCGCCGCATCGTCGCCCGGCCCGCGCCGGCACGCTGGCGTTGCTGAAGCGGATGACCAGGCTCCTGCCGGCCGCCGGACGACGGGCGTGACCAGCCGGTTCGACCTCCTCCGACGCCGCTCGTCGTGGCTCGTCGTCGCCGTCCTTGGACTGCTGGCCTACGTGCCGGCGCTGATGTCGTCGCCGGGGCGGATGCCGGCCGACACCAAGCTGTACCTGTACCTCGACCCCGGCCGGCTGATCGCCGACGCGCCGTGGACGTTCGACGGTCGCCAGTTCGCGGGCTGGGTCCCCCACCAGGTCATCGCCTACCTGTGGCCCCAGGGCCCGTGGTTCTGGCTCGGCGAGACGGCCGGGCTGGCGGACTGGGTCACCCACCGGCTGTGGATCGGGACCCTGCTGTTCGCCGCCGGCACCGGTGTGCTGTGGGGGGCCCGGCGGCTCGGGCTGGCCCTGCCGGCGGCCGCCGCGGCGGCGCTCGTCTACCAGCTGTCGCCGTACGTGCTGCCGTACATCGCCCGCACCTCCGCGATCCTGTTGCCGTGGGCCGGCGTGGGCTGGATCGTCGGGCTGACCGTCCTCGCCGCGACCAGGACCCGGTGGCGCCACGCCGCGCTGCTGGCGCTCGTCGTGCTCACCGTCGGCGCCGTGAACGCCACCGCCCTCTTGATGATCGTCCCGGCGCCGGCGCTGTGGCTGCTCGTGGCGGCCCTCGAACGGCGCATCACGTGGCGCCGGGCGGCGGCGACGGCAGCGACGGTCGGCGGGCTCTCCGCCGGCGTGTCGGCGTGGTGGGTGGCGATGGTCGCCATCCAGGGCCGTGGCGGGGCCGACGTGCTGGCGTACTCCGAATCGCTGCGGTCGGTCAGCTTCACGTCGACGTCGCCCGAGGTCTGGCGGGGCATGGGCTATTGGCTGACGTACGTGCGCGACCCGTACGCCGCCACCACCACGGCCGCCGGCGACCATCTCGTGTCGGGCCGGGTGATCGTCGCCGCCTTCCTGCTCGTGCTCGCCGGACTCGCCGGGCTGGTCCTCGTGGCTTGGCGCAACCGCCGGTACACCGTTGCGCTCGTCGTCACCGGCGTCGTGCTGGCCGTCGGCATCCACCCGATCGACGACCCGTCACCGCTGATGGACGTGCTCGTCGGCGACGCCACGTCCGGCGCCGCGCTGGCCCTGCGGTCGAGCACGCGGGCGGTGCCCGTG
>JACCUL010000052.1 GCA_013811855.1 Acidimicrobiia bacterium | reverse complement strand
AGTGATGGCAGTGATGATCGGGATCGACCCGCACAAGGGGTCGCACACCGCGGTGGCCCTCGACGAGGGCGAGGCGCCGCTCGGCGAGCTGCGCGTGCGGTCGGCCGCCAACCAGGTCGAGCAGCTGATGGCGTGGGCGGCGCCGTTGGGTGAGCGGACGTGGGCGATCGAAGGTGCTGGCGGGCTCGGCTATTGGGTCCATCCTCGCCGAGGTCGCACGGCTAGGCGTGAGCGTCGAGCGCCAAACCGTCGCAGGCTCTCTAGTACAGGTCGCAACTCATCTCGCGGCCACCGACGCGCAGGACCTAAGGCGACAGCTTCCACCCCTTACGTCCGGCGAGGGAGTGATGGAGACGGACTTCGGCGGGTACCGACCCGTCCGCGGTGCACCTCCTCGCCGAGAGCGGACGAATGCGAACCCCCTCAACCGCGATGAGTATCTGCGTGAGGTCGCGGGACGTCCTGCATATCGCGACCGACCGCAGACAAGCTGACCAACTACTCCGGCTTCTGCCAGACCGAGATGTGGCTCCGGCTCTCGTTCGTGAACGTACCGCGCTTCCAGCCGCTCCACTCGGTGCGGCACCATGCCCGCGATCCATGCCATGAGATCACCCCTCAGCTGGCCCGTGGCGATGCTTGACCGGGAACGGGCTTGGTGGGTCTTCGACACGCGCTCGATGTGCTGGTGCGAAAGTCCGACCAGGTGGACGACGCTGTAGAGCTTTCGTCGCTCCGGTGCGTCAGTCCTGCGCGTCGTCGATCAGTACCTCGACGATTGTCAGCGGTGAGGAGCGCCACCCCAATCCGAGGCCCGCGCCCTCAAGGTCGTGACCAGCATCCCGTGCTCGATGCAAAGTGACGAGCGCCTTCCAGATCGCCCAGCCCCGCGCCCTGGCGACGTCGCCGGGGCGGCGATCGCGATCGTGCAGGAGCTGGCGCCGGCGATCGAGCGGTTCGCCGACTTCGACCCGGCCGGTGTGGTCGCCGACGCCACGTCGGCGCTCGCCGACCCGACGTTCTGGGCCGAGCTGGCGCTCGACCTGCCCGAGTACCTCCTGCTGCGCTACCTGCGCGGCTACCAGGGCGTGCTGCGCAGCATCATGCGATTGCTCGGGGTGATCGGCGATGATCTCGCCCCCCTCCGCACCGACCTCGGCGTCCGGCGGCACGAGCGCCGGTCGGCGCCTGATGCGAGTCGGCCTCGCCGACGCCAACGACCAACCGCTCTCGCCATCGTCGGACGCCCGCAGTGCCTCGATGACCTGATCGGCGACAAGGTCGGCCTCGCGCTCGGCCGGATCGAGGGCCGACCCGACGGTCAGCTTCGCCTGTACCCGGCGGCCGTCGAGCCCGAGGCGGTCTGGCGCGGTATGTCCAGGCGCGCTCGCCGGCGGATCTCGTTCAGCCAGGGGTTCTTTCGTCCTCTGAACACGCTCGATCCGGTCATCCCCGTCTCAGGCCACTGGCCGACCCTCGTCGTACACGCTGACGGCAACACGGTCATGCGACCGCCATCACCGGGCGACGACCCCCTGACGCACCATCTGCGGGCCGAGTTCCGACGAGCTTGACGAGCGTGGCCTCATCGAGCGGCGACGACCCCGTGGCGGGGTCGCGGCGGCGATTCACAGTTCCCCGGCGAACTCCTGGTTCCGGGCCCTCAGGCGCTCATCGTTCCCGAAGAACGCGTGGCGGCTCATGTCGGCGCTCAAGCGGCTCGCCGGCGGTGTCCGCCCGAGCGCTTCGGCGACGCTGCGGATGTGGTGGGGCGCCGCCCCGCAGCAGACACCGAGATACGTCACGCCAAGGTCGTGGGCGGCCTTCGCGAACGCGCCCATCTCGTAACGATTGCAGGTGAACGGGTCAAGGGCGGTCGGGAACGGCCGGCCGTCGGGAAGGAGATCGCAGCCAGGATCGGTGAGCGACTGAAACGTCGGCTCGGCCACGGTCGTGCGATACGGCACCGGCAGGGCGGCGAGGTGCCCGTCACAGGCGGCACGGACCTGCTCGAGCAACGGCAGCATCGTGGCTGGCCCGCGAATGCAGTTCAGCCCGACCACGTCGGCACCGGCCTCCTCGATGCGCCGGCAGGCGTCGCCGACGCTCCAGCCGTCGCGAGTCTCCGGATGCCGGTGGATCGCCAGCGTGATCACCGCGTCGAGACCGGCCTCTTTGATGACCTCGAGCGCAACGAGCGCCTCCTGCGCGTACGAGAACGTCTCGGCGATGACGAAATCGACGCCCGCCTCAGCGGCCCACGAGACTTGCTCGACGAACATGTCACGGACGATGCGTTGCGAGTCGTCGTCGTCGGGCTCGAAGACGTTCGTGTTGCAGATGTTGCCGGCGACCAGTGAGCCGTGCTCGGCGGCCACCTCGTTGGCGATCTGCAACGCCTGACGGTTCAAGGCTTCGAGATCTTCCTCGCGACCGATCAGCGCCAGCTTCTCCCGGTGCGCGTAGTACGTGAACGCCTCGACGACGTCGGAGCCGGCATGAACGAACTCGCGGTGCAGTTGGGCCACCAGCTGCGGCTCCTCGAGCACGACCTCAGGGACGAATGCGCCCGCCTGAAGGTACCCGCGTCGCTCGAACTCGAACAGGTACCCCTCGGCGCAGATCACAGGCCCGGTGCTGAGCCGATCGTGCAGCCGGCTCACCACGCGACCTCCCGACGGTTGGCACTGGCGCGCCCGGCCCGTTCCTGGTTCCTACCGACGCTGATGACAGCACCGTATCGCGGGCCTGCTGCGGCCTTCTGGGCGCGGCGCACCGTCGCCGCGGTGGCGCGGCCGGGTCGCCAACTCACGTCATTCGCGCCGCGACCTGCCGCTCGCGGGAGGTTCCATTCGACAGTCCTCGCACGACGCCGGCGCGGTCGTCGTCGGAACGGTTCTGGCTCAGCTTGCGGTTGCCCTCGATGCGTGAGATCTCCAACTCGATGCCGACGATGGCGCGCAGTTGTCCCTGGACGAAGTCACCTGGGGCGTCATCGACGGACCAGGGATCATCCCTGGCCGACTCGTGGTGATCGGTGAGCCGTCGGACGAGCGCCTCGAGCCAGACGGGATCGTCGTGGACGAGCAGCTCTCCGTAGACGTGGACGACCTCGTAGTTCCAGGTCGGCACGACCTTGCCGCTCTGGTACTTCGTGGCGTACCAGGACGGCGAGACGTAGGCGTCGGGTCCGGCGAAGATCGCCATCGACTCGACATCTCGACTCGCCGCCCTCCAGTGCCGGTTGGCACGAGCGAGGTGCCCGACGAGCGCTCCATGGCGGCCCGCGGAACGATCCAGCAGCATCGGCACGAGCGACCCCACCAGGCCGTCGTCGGTGAGGCTCACCAGGTGCGCCGGGCCCGCAGCCTCGATCGCCGTCTGGAGTTCACCGATGTCGGTCACGTCGAACGCGGGCGGGCGATACATGCGTCCAGTCTCGCTGGCTGGCGTGTCGATGGAGGTGCCCGAATGCGAGTCGGACCGGACATCTCGCGTGTGCCATCCCTCCACTCGGCGGGCACCGTGGGTTCATGCGAGCGGTCTACCGTTGCGGCATGCTTCGAACCTTGAAGATCGCCGTGGTCGCAGGAGTCTTGGGCGCGCTGCTCCTGCCGCCGCTGGGCGTGGCTGCTCATGGCCCTCGTCGCGACCCCATCCGGTTCGCGACGTTCAACGCCAGCCTCAACCGACCGGTCGAAGGCCAGCTGCGTAGCCAGCTGGAGGCGGCGGTCGCCGGCACCGTCGACGCGCAGCTGCAGGCCGTGCTCGACATCGTCGCCATCAACGACCCGGACGTCCTGCTCATCAACGAGTTCGACACCGGGGTCGACGGCGAGCCGGCGACGGTCGCGCTGTTCGCCGAACTGGCCGGTTACGACTACTTCTTCACTGCGCCGTCGAACACCGGCGTGCCGTCGGGCTTCGACCTCGACAACAACGGCTCGATCGGCGGCGGCGGCGACGCCTTCGGGTTCGGGGCCTTCCCCGGCCAGTTCGGCATGGCCGTGTTCTCGCGGTACCCGATCGACGTCGACCGCGTGCGGACGTTCCAGACGTTCCGCTGGGTCGACATGCCGGGCGCGCTGCTGCCGCACGACCCGGCGACCGGTGAGTCCTGGTACTCCGACGACGAGCTGGACGTGGTCCGCCTGTCGTCCAAGAGCCACTGGGACGTCCCCATCGAGGTCGGCCGGCACCGGGTCGTGCACTTCCTCGTCAGCCACCCGACGCCACCGGTCTTCGACGGACCGGAGGACCGCAACGGGACGCGCAACTTCGACGAGATCCGCTTCTGGGCCGACTACATTCGCCCCGGCCGTCGCTCCCGGTATATCTACGACGACAACGGGCAGCACGGCGGTCTGCGCCCCGGCGCCCGGTTCGTGATCGCCGGCGACCAGAACTCCGATCCGCTCGACGGGGACTCGATCCCAGGCGCCATCCAGCAGCTCCTCGACCACCCCCGCGTCAACGACCGCGTGACGCCATCGAGCGAAGGTGCCGTCGAGGCGGCGCTGCTCCAGGGCGGCGCCAACGCGACGCACCTGAGCGACCCGGCCTTCGACACCGCCGATTTCGCCGACAGCTCACCAGGCAACCTGCGGGCCGACTACGTCCTGCCATCACGCAGCCTGGACATCCTGAACGCCGGCGTGTTCTGGCCGCGGCTCGGCGAACCCGGCTCGGAGCTCACGGGGACGTTCCCGTTCCCGTCGTCCGATCACCGCCTGGTCTACGTCGACATCCGCAAACGCGGCCGCTGACGGGAAGCCGGCGGCGGGCCGCCTACGCTCGTCACGCCGTGGCCACCGCTTCACCGTCCCCGACCCCGAACCCCGACGCGATGAAGTTCACGCTGGACACCAAGCTCCCGGAGATGCTCAACGTGACGAGCCCGG
>JACCUL010000043.1 GCA_013811855.1 Acidimicrobiia bacterium | reverse complement strand
CGACGTGGCGGGGCGGTCGGCCCGCTGGTCGCGGCGCGTGGCGACGATCGCGGTGATCGGCGGTGGCGCCGTCGCCGTCACGTTCGCCGTCGCCGGTCTGCCCCGCTCCAGCCAGCTGTGGTCGAGTACCGACCGGCGCAAAGAGGTGATCACGGCCGACCTGCTCGACCAACTCCGAGCCGCGCCGCTGACGGGACCCGTCGTCCTGGATCGTTCCGCGGAGAGCTTCGGGACGCCGTACGCGTACCCGGTCATGGCGGTGCTGCAGGAGCGCGGCGTCGAGTTCCTGTTCGACCCGTGGGCCAGCGTCGACATCGCCCGCTTCGGCGACGAACGGGAGGCAGGTGCCGTCGAGGCGCCGCGACTGGCGCTCATCACCGGCGAGGCCGCCCTCGAGGCGTCAGGCGGGACGGTGATCGCCCTGGTCAGGAGCCTGTCCGCCGACGAGGAGGACCGGCGGCGGATGCTCACGGCGCGGATCCTGCTGGAGCTGCGTGGCGGCCGGTACGAGCTCGCCGAGCTCCCCGACGGGTTCGTCGACGCCCGCTACCCGGCCATCGGCTCGCTCGACGCGGGTGGGCGACCCGGCGACGAGGAGCTCCTCGTCGACGTGTCCGGCCTGCTGCGCTCCGGTGCCCTGGCCCTCACCGACGTGCCGGCGGGCGACGCCGCAGACTGGCTCCGGTCCAACGACCAGGTGGCCGACAGCGTGGCCCTCGTGCTCGAACCCGTCGGCTGAGGGTTTCTTCCGGATCGGGGAAACCCCGTGACCAGGGGCAACGAACGCCTTATCGGTCGACGGTCCCGGCAGGAGCAGGTAGGTTCTAGGGGTCGACGGGCGGTGGCGCGAGCCATCCGAGGAGCGAGTACAGGAGCGACAGGTGAGCACGAGAGGGTCGGCGGAGACTGCCACGTCTCGTCTTCGGCGCGCCGCCGTCGTCATCGCCCTCGCCGCGGCCTGCACGGTCATCGGGGCGGTCGCTCCCGCCCACGCCCAGCGGGCCACCAACGCACCTGCGCCACGACCGTTCGAGGTCGTGCTGGAGCAGGTCGTCCAAGGTGATCTGATCGTTGCCGCCAACTCCAACCTGCTCGCCGGTGGGGGCTGGGCCGACGGCAGCGGCTGGGTGCCATCGGCCGACGTGGCCGCCGACATCGACGGCGACGACACCCCGTTCTGCGTCAACGGCGCCAGCCAGACCGTGCTCTGCGCGGACAACTCCTCGGCGGCGCAGCTCGACCTGCCGGCCGGGGCTCGCGTGGTCCAGGCCCGCCTGTACGTCGAGACCACCGTCGGTCCGGACGTCGGGCGCCTCGGCGTCCGCCTCGACGGCCCCGGCCGCGCGTTCCGCTACACCGAGCTGCGCGAGGGCACGGCACGGGTCCCGAAGCTGTACGAGGCGGCCGGCGGTGGGCGCGTCGGCAACTCGATGCGCCAGGCCGTCTGGGACGTCACCAGGTACGTGCAGCGGCGCGGCGCCGGCCGGTACACCGTGGCCGACATCGTCACCGAGGCCGCCCACTCCCAGCTCCCGTACGCCTCCTGGGCCATCGTCGTGGCGTACGAGCTCGATCCCGAGGCGGGCATCGACCTGTCGACGCTCCCGCCCGAGCAGGCGCAGCGCTTCGCGCCCCGTGCCATCTCGTGGCACGACGGCTTCCGGATGGTCCGTTCCGGATCGCTGGAGGTCACGCTCGGCGGCTTCGAGGTGCCGCTCGACGCCCCCACCTTCGCCAAGACGCTGCACGTCGTCGCCCACGCCGAACGCAGCCAGGCCGACAACCTGCTGTTCGACGGCAACCCGCTGGGCAACAACCTGACGCCGGGGGACACCGCGGCGCCCGTCGGCGTCGTGCTCGGCGACGACCCGTCGTGCAACAGCATCGTCGACGTCCAGAACGACACGATCTGCACGCTGGGCCGGCCGGTCGCCACCAAGTCACCGGGAGCCACCGCGTTCACGGCGTCGGGCGACGGGACGACCCTGGCGTCCGGATCGGGCGTCGACGTCGACATCATCCGCGTCCCCGACCGTTACCAACTGGCCGGGTCCACCACCGCAGTGCTGTCCGTGCAGGTCACCGGACGGGACGCCCTCGCTCCTGGCGTCCTGGCGGTGTCGGTCGACCTGCCGCCTGCACCCGACACTGGTGAGCCCGCTGGGGAGGCGCCGTGAGGCGGCTCGTGACGGTCG